>JAMASZ010000340.1 GCA_023301585.1 Alphaproteobacteria bacterium
CCAATTATTTGGTTGCACTTTCCAACAGCTTTTCTGCATTGATCAGTGAATTTTAGATTGTCCTGAACAATCACCCCCAAGTCCTTTTCTCTGGTGGTGCTAGTCAGTGGTTTGCCTTCCATATTGTAGACATGTTTTTGGTTGTTGTGGCCAAGATGCATGACAGAGCACTTGGAGGAGTTGAACTCCATCTTGTTTTTATGTGACCAGAGTAGTAACTTGTTGATTGTTTTTTGGAGCTCCATTCTTTGAGCTTCAGATGTCACTGGCGAGAAAGCTTTCGTGTCATCTGCGAAGAGACTCATCAAACTGTGAATTCCATCGGTAACATCATTAATAAATATCAAAAATAGCAAGGGCCCTAAGACAGATCCTTGGGGGATTCCACTCAGAACATTCTGCCATGATGAAAATTTGCCATTTAGCACAACTCGTTGCCGTCTGTCACTCAGCCAACTTTCAATCCATCTTACAACCCTTTTATCAATGCCAATATTCTTGAGTTTCTGGATTAGAGTTTTATGTGGCACAAGATCAAAAGCTTTTCGGTAGTCGAAGAAGATGACATCAACAGGTTGTCCTTCATCAATGAGCTTTGTAACATTATCAAGGTAGCCTAGGAGATTTGTCAGACATGATCTACCTGAGCGGAACCCATGTTGTCTTGGATTTAGAATATCTTCCCTCTCAAGGAAGTCCATCAGTTGTTCCTTTATGATTGATTCAAAAACTTTTCCAGCCACACTAGTAAGGGATATAGGCCGATAGTTTGTGGGCTCATCTTTTGGGCCTTTCTTGTAAATTGGGGTTATGTTGGCGTCCTTGAAGTCTTGGGGTACCAGAGCGGATTCTAATGTCTTGTTCATGATAACTGCCAAAGGGTAAGCAATTTGGTCCCTCATCTTGTGCAGTAGGGAGGGGTAAAGACAATCAGGTCCTGGAGATGAGTCAGTTTTCATCTTGGTTAGAAAGTTGTACACAATACTAGGGTCAACTGAGAGAGTTTCATTTGAGTGATCAAGCCCTAAACTCACTTCAATCTGTTCCGTTTTTTCTGTAGGGTCACTGTTAAAAATGGATGCGAAAAAATCATTTAAGACTGTACATTTTTCTTCGTCTTCACTGCAGATTTTACCTTCCATATTCTTAAGAGGAGCAACCGACTCTCTGGATTTTGTCTTGGATTTCAAGTAGGAGTAAAACCCCTTCTGTCCTTTCTTTCCCTTGTCTAGGAGCGAGCTTTCAAAATTTGATCTGTCTTCCAATAGACCAGTCTCTTGCTTTTTCTTCTCTCTCCTGTACTTGATGAGAGATTCCACATTTCCTGTGTTCTTGTAGTGTTTCCACAGCCGCCTTTTCTTTCTGATTGTTCTCAACATGTTCATACTCATCCAAGGAGGCCTTGGCGATTCTCTCCTAGTGATCATTGGAACTGACTGTCTTTGACACTCGTGGAAAATGTTTCTGAAGTTAGTCCAGGCATCGAGAGTGGATTTTTCTACAACTTCCTTTTGCCAATCAACATTAGAAAGCAAAGAGTGAAGAAGCATTAAATCAGCATTCTTGAAATCTGGTACCTGTTGGCAGGACTTATCAGGGATTGATTTGTTTTCAAGCTCAATTTCAATGAGAAAGTGATCACTGACTGCTCCTTCTTCATCTATGATAACTGAATTTATCTGGCTGGGATTGGTCACCAATACAATGTCCAGTATGTTTCCCTTTTCATGTGTTGCTTGGGTTACAAGCTGAGTTAGGTTAGCTTCAATTGTCCCATCCAAAAACTCAGTTTCATCTTTATCTTTTGAAAATCCAGTCTGCCAGTCTATATTTGGATAATTTGTGTCACCAATGACTACAGACTGCCCTCTTACTAATCTGATAAAATTACTGAGATCTTCATTTTCTCTTGGTGATGAGTTTGGTGATCTGTATACACCATAGAGGTTGGTAGACCCAACTTTAATTCCACAAATATTGTTCAGATTTATATCCAGTTCTTGACAAGCAAGGTGTGGTTTGGCATAAATAATTAAGCCTCCACCACGCCCCCTTTGAGTATCAACTCTATCTTTTCTGGCTATAATATTATATCCATTGAAAGACAACTCTGCGTTTGTTATATCACAGTGAGTCCAAGTTTCACAAATAATGACAATGTCCGTATCCTTTTCCACGAATAATGCACCTAAAGTGTCAATCTTGTTTACCATTGATCTTGCGTTCAAGTACAGGCATGACATTGGCTTCTTTTGTTCTGGCAGTGATTTTTGCTTGGATTTATCTCTACCTTTGCAAGTCTTTTCTCCATTGCCTTGAGCACTTTCATGATCTCTTTGTTCTGGTCTAAAAAAAGCTTGTCTTTCATCAGTAGGAATCTGGCCTGGCTGATTTCTGGGGACTTCTTCTTTGACTTGGTGAGTTTTCCCTTGAGGGAGTTTCTGACTGCCAGATTTGTGAGAAGAGTTTTCATTCCTAGTGTGGGTTTTCTTCCCAGGCATTTTGTCATTTCCAATAAGGTGTAGTTTTGAGCACTTTTCCATTTCACATTTCTTTCCTTTGACAGACCAGTGGCAGAGTGGAGGATGGTAGTCCTGGCATTTTTTAGAGTCACAGCCATCCTGAGTCTTGCCATGGTGCATATAGAAAAAACACTTTTTTGGATGCAAGAATTCACATTTGCCTCCCCTCCTTCCACTGGCTCCAAATTTGCATTTGTTTACTTTATAATGCCAGCATATGGTAGACTGA
>JAMASZ010000341.1 GCA_023301585.1 Alphaproteobacteria bacterium
CAATGATTTACTTAATACGATTTCTGGTTTGCATGTTTATAATTGCTGGCATCTTAGCTGGTATTTACTATGCGTGGAATTATAGTCAACATTATGGCGATGTACAGGATAAGGCGTCACAATTGGACGTATCTATCACCGATAATTACGATGTTAGTACCTTTGATGGTGCGGCAGTCCCGGTTGAGATTCCTGCGTTACCTGACCTTACGAAATATACCGTTGAGAATATTAGAGCGAAAAAGTCACCACTTTCCGCGGGCGTAGTTTCTGTCCAAAAATTAGAAGTCGGTTATGCTAAAATCCGTGGTGAAATTAATATGTTTGCTGAAAAGCAGTGGCGATTAAACCCACTGACGATTGTGATTGAGTCTGGTAATTATAATTTGGATGGATTAGTTGCTGAAGTTAATAATGCTGAACTAATCTATAAGAGATCTGATGGGGCATATGTCCTTGCCGCACCATTAGCTATTAGACCAAATAGTGGATTTATCATTGATAACGGTCAGACGTTATTACTTGATGTAGAGAAGGGTGGTTTGATTTCCAACTTCGGTGATTTCTTTGTTGTTGATGCAAAACTTAAAGGGTGGAATATTAGTAAAGACGCCCCAGCAGAGTTTAAAAGTAGAAAAAAATTCCGTCCGTATGTAGCAACCTGGTGCGGTTCTAATATGTACTTAGCAAATTCAGACATTGCACATTTGGGGTATTCAAAATCTAAGTCTTACGGAATTACTTACACCTCTTGCCGTGACACACTATACCGTGAAGACTACGCCGAGTTAGATGGTGGCACGGGTTGGTTAATTGGGAACACATTTACTGATATGTACTTTGGGTTTTATAGCTATGAAGCCAATGATGTTGCGATTGTTGGAAACCGATACATTGATAATATCGTTTACGGGATTGACCCGCATGATAGATCGGAACGTTTAATTATCGCGAATAATCACGTAAGTGGTTCCAAGGAAAAGCACGGTATTATTGTTTCTCGTGAAGTTAATCATAGTTTTATCATCAATAATTTAAGCGAGAACAACAAAGGTACAGGTATTATGCTGGACCGCAGTAGTGAGCATAATGTTATTGCCAATAATATTGCACGTAACAATGAAGGTGATGGCATTACATTTTATGAAAGCCCGCATAACATTTCGTTTAATAATAAGTTCATCAAAAACGGCGCTAGCGGTATCCGTATTCGTAATAGTATTGATATCACATCATATAAGGACGTGATTAATTACAATGTGCGTTCAGGTGTTCAGCTTTATACCGACACACTGACTGAGCGTGATTTGGATTTAGATCCTTATAATGAAAATGTAGACTTTACATTGGTAAATCCTGAGATGATTGGTAATGAAGAGGCGAGCTTTAAGTTTGCTGATATTGATGCCTTCAGCTTAAATGGCGGTAGCTTTTACCAAGCTCCTGACAAAATGTTTGCTGGTGACTTCCGTGATTTAGACAGCGCGTATAGAGATGCAATCTTTAAACCTGATGGTGGTTTAAGAATATCTAAAAAGCCAATTCAATAAATAATTATATTATTAAAACTTAGCGCGTAACTCTGCTGTGCTGCGGAATGCGTATTCATCATCTGTCACAGCATATGCGTCGCCAGCTTTAAACCCACCAAAGATAAATCTGAAGGTAATGTCTTCTAGTTGTTTTGGTAGGCTGCTTTCCAAACGGTCAGTTAGGTTTACATTAGCTTGCATGTCTATTGCTTGACCAATGTGAGATTCATTGCCGTTAAGACGTGCGCTAATTCCACTAGAGCGAAGGTCAGTTACATTTTCTTCATCTAGCCAGTAATTAAAGTAATTAAAGCTAACTTCTGTGTTTGGTGTTGCTGGAATGGAAACGCCTGTATTTACAATGTGTAGGTTTGATAGCTCTGGGCGTAAAACCTCACCGTAGTTGCGTTCGTAACCAGTTGTGTAATCTGTTGCAAAACGACTGCTATTTGCGTGCAGGTCTGTTTGGCGGAAGGCTGTATCAGTGTCACCTAAATCATCGCTATTTTTATCACCGGAACCGTAAGCATAACTAACAGATACTATAGAGCGTCCCAAGTTTTCCAACTTCATAGCAACTTCACCGTCAAAGCCAACGCCGAATACATCACGATCTGTAACGCTATCGATTGTACGTTGGTTAGTTCCTGGTCCTGCGCTTGTATCAACTAGAGTTTCATCACCGGTAACCCCCATAAGGTCAGCGCGGTATATAATGCTTTCTGCAATTGCTAATGAACTAGGTTTTTCACCGGCCAAACGAACACCAGCCCATAGTAGGCTTGCATCTTCTTCGTCAATGTCGTCACTACCAATAATGCCACCAACGGATCCTGATCCTGAGTGGTCATCTTCATAAACGATACGACCTTCGATTAGGTTTTTCTTGGCGTATTCGTGGCTTACTTCTGCTAACATACGGAAACGATCTTTTTGATCTTCGCCTAAGTCGCTATCATCACCAATACGGTATTTAGCTAAGTTTTGACCGACAGCTATAAAACCATCAGTTAGTGTTGTGTCCATGGATAGTTTTACAGCGTCAAGATTACTGTTCCACATAATCGCTCTATCTTCAGAGAAGCGTTGACGTCCTGCTGTAACAGAAATAGGTGCGTGACCAGCAACATTATCAAAGTTTAAATAAGCCTGACGCAAATCAATAAACTGATCATCATTGTTATCGTTACCGTCATCTGTTGTTGGTGTTACGATACCAAA
>JAMASZ010000342.1 GCA_023301585.1 Alphaproteobacteria bacterium
CGCTCATCCCACCATCAAGGGCCCCAGTCTCCGGCGTTCGATTCCTCTCCTGGGGGACGTAGTCCTCCTCCAGCAACCAATCCAGTCGCTCGTCCACTCGCCAGTCCTGCCCCTCCAATGGAATAATCCTCATTTTCTTCCATCTCCTCATCCTCATCCCCCGCTGCCGTTGTCCCCACCTGGATCAGCCGCCTGGACGCAGGTGCCGAGGCAAATTCCACATTTGGGTCGGGCATCGCGCAAGCTGGAAAGCCCTCCTCCAGATTGCCCTGTTTGACTCGATCGTAAGCCGGATCTGCATTGGCCTCAGTCGTGGCAGGAGTGTCCACTCTGATAGGCAAACTCCAGTACCCTTCTCCTTTCAGGTATTTCCAGTCAAATAGAACCGACACAGGCCTCGTGTGCAGCAGCTTCAAGGGCATGAATTCCCAGGCATTGAACTTGGTCTTGGTCACTATGATCGCTGCAAAGGATATGTCATTGGGCTTCCGATTGTATTGCAAATACACATCACACTGCGCCTGTATGGCCAAGATTGCTCCGGAGTCCAGCAACCTCCTGTCTGTGTTGAAATTGATGTGGTGATGCATCCCCCTTACTATCAGGTGCAGCCTGATGGCCTTCAGAGGCAAATCGTTGGGCTTCAGCAGGAAGGGTTGAAAACACCAATCCATTTCCGTGCCCAGTTGGTTGAACGGCGTCTTCATGGCCACGGGCATGTCAGCGATGAAGGCCTTGAAGAGGTTGAACGTGAAGGAAGGCTTTATTTTGTCTGTAGGCCACAAATTGGTCATTGCTGACGTACACGATCTTTGAAAGTCCAAGATCCTCTCCTGGTCCTTCGCCGCATTGTCTTCAGCCCTCCTGCGCTGGGACTGGATCGGCACAGGCATGAGCTGATCCTGCCGGGGTGAGTACTGAGCTCTGGATCCTCCAGAAGACTGAGGAAACTTGAAAAACGAGTTCCTCCCCCCGTCACTCATTCCCGGAGAAGCCATGCCTCTCGCGTCAGTCAAGGGCCCACCATGTGCCTGCCACGGCGAGGGCATACCCTGCGCCGCCATGAATTCACTCATCATGCCTCTCATCATGGCTTCCATTTCTTCTTCTCCCTTTTTCTTCTTCTTCTTCTTCTGATAGTGCTCCGTGCTGCCCCACACCAGACCCTCTGGCAGGTTGGTGAAGTTCGAGAAGCCCCTGATGGCTCCTGCTGAAGGGACGCCCAAGGAGGCCGGAGCACCTGGGAATCCCACGGCTGCTGGGATGATGTTGTTCACCGGGGGAACATCCCTCACCTTCCTTCTCCTGTTTACTTTCTTGGGAAGCTCAGGCACAGGCACCTTGAATTTGGTTGCCACCTTCTCCATAGCTTCCACCATTTCCTGCCGCAGATCCATCTCGGCCTCCAGTTTCTTGGCCAGCTCTGTGGGCTCCGGCTCCGGGGTAGGAGCCCTGACCGTGCCATCCTCGTTGTAGTGGGTCAGCCCATCTGCTGACACCGTTGGGCGATACTGTGTTGGTCGGTAGTTGGAAACATCTCCGTACCTCCTCATGATTAGGCTGGGAGTCGAGATCTGGAAGGCAAGAAAAGGCAAAAGGAGAGCAGAGGCACACACGTACGGGAGCATGGAGATCATTCATATCAATTATTTATCATTCTTCCCATCGGCTCAGGTCTCTGACCCGACTTTGGTCTCATTCATATCTTATTGCATTTTTGAGCCTAGCTGCATACTACATAGAGGTAAGGCGTTCGGTTTGTACTACAGAAAATTTTGAGAAAAGAATCAAAAGAAAACAATATTGTCTAGTCATATAGGATGACAAGGTGCATGTGACGTCACTGCTTGCAAGTTGCATATCCTGGAGGATCTCCACTTCGCTGGCGTGGTGCCGAGGCGGCGGATCTCGCTTTCTTGGGGGCTGATGTTCTAACTTGCTCCCGGGCAACCGGATGGTGGTGGATTTGATTCAACTCCATGTTCAGCAACGGCGCCTGGTACGTGTTGGAGGATTCCTCCTTGGCCTCTTGTTCAGATATCCGATAAAGTGCCGTGGTCCTCCGGCCACAGGGAATGCAGAATTTGCCCAATGTCTGATAGTACAGGACCATCATGACGAGGTTGGCACAAATTACTGCTTGCATAATGGCTATCAGCTTCCAGTAATCCCATTGGGACCTTCCATACGCCAATAAGCCTTTCGTCTTCCCGGTGCCTTCGAAATCAGCATCCTCGAACACAATGTCGGCATGGACCGAAACCACATAGTTTGAGGTCATGTATTCGGTGCCTTGATCATTGACAAAATCATACACCCCAATCTTGACCCGACACTGAGGATTCAAGTGCAGCATGCCCTTTCCTCTCAGAACAATTGAGGTGGCCACGTCACACGTGTAGCTTGCCTCCATTTCCTCCAAATCGAAGTATATAGTCGAGTCACTCAACCTCATTATCCTGGTCTCCTCTTCCGTGGAAGTCAGCTCGCAATGCCTGACAATGTCCTTCACTCTCCCTCTGCTACTGGTGATCGCGGCCACGCACTGCCCCCGGCTATCAGCTTCGATAACACTTGCTCCGCAAAAGTAAGTGTTATCAAAGTGATGACAGTCGGACAGTCTAGAGAGATC
>JAMASZ010000343.1 GCA_023301585.1 Alphaproteobacteria bacterium
CTTCTGGAGTATAGCCTTTTTGGCCGTGTGAAGCTTGTGAGACCTCGCCTTTCCTTCATCCTCTGGCCTTGACAGAATGTCCGCGATCTTGTTCTGCGCCGAGGATAGATGCGTGATGGTGAAGTCATATCCTTGGAGCAGCAAGCTCCATCTCAACAGCTTGGGGTTCGCATCCTTGGCCTTCCTTAGATACAGCAGGACCTTCGAGTCAGTGTATACTTCGAACTGTGTGCCGCTGATGTAGTACTCAAATCTCTTGATCGCGTCCACCATGGCATAGAGCTCCTTGTCCAAGATGGAGTAGCCTAGCTGTGGGCCCGTGAACGCTTCCGAGTGAAAAGCCACTGGGACCAAATCTCCGTTCACCCTCTGGTGCAATACCGCCGAGCTGGCATAACTGGAAGCATCTGAGTGAATTATGTACTTGTTCTGAGAACTGGGCAAATGCAAAGAGATCTTTTCTTTGAACAGGCTCTTCAGCAGTACATACCTGTCCGTACATTCATCTGTCCAGTCAAAGATCACATTCTTCTTCATCATCCTCTGCAGGGGCTGCGCAATCTCCGAAAAGAACGGAATGAATTTTTTGTAATACTGGAATAATGCGAACTGACTTCTCAGCTGCACATAGTTCTTGGGGGCCACTAGATCATCAATGGCCTTCAGCTTGCTGTCAGCGATACTGAACGAGTCCCCATCTACTATCATCCCCAAGTACTTTATCGTTGCAGCAAAGAACTTCGCCTTTCCAGGGCTCAGTTTCATGTTGCTGTCTCGAGTCCTTTCCAGTATCAATTCCAAATGTCTCAAGTGCTCTTCCTCAGTCATAGAATATGCTATCAGGTCATCCACCCAATTTCCAACAAAGTGCCTCAGTCCCTCGTACGTGACCTCCATAGCCCTGGTGAACACACTCGAGGCGTTCTTACTTCCTTGAATGCTTCGGTTGAACTTCATGATGCAACTTCCTGATTTTCTATGCACGAAGAAAGTCGTTCCCTTTGATTCCTTGGTCAAGCCAATTTGGAAAAATCCGTTTGTGAAATCGAAGGAAGATCTGAACTTCTTGCCGGCCAGCTGCATGAACATGGCATCCATGTTGCCTAAGGTGGCCACGTCTGCCCTTGTCACCGAGTTGGTAGGTCTTAGGTCTAAGCATAATCGGTATTTGGCCTTTGCAGGCGTTGGGATGGAGTTTTTATCCAGCATGCAGTCCAAGAGAGGTTGTTCCAAGGCCGCATTGACAGGATCAGCCTGCTTCTGTATCAGCACGATGTTGGTCGCCCAATTTGCCACACATTTCTGCACTATCTTGTGCTTTTCCAAATTGTCTATCAGCTCTTCTGCGGCCTCACGCTTATGAGCAGGCCAGAACCTCTGCTTGGGGCACGGGGGCAAGTCACCTTCCAGCACTATGTCATGCTGTACAGAGTTGTGCAATCCTAGATCAAAAGGATGCTCCGACCAGACCTCCGGAAATCTCAAGATCAGATCTTGAACCTGTTTCCTTAAGCTGGGCCTCAGATGATCCAGTTTAAAGAGCGCCAGCAGCTGAGCATCAGTCAGCGTCCGGGGCTTCTTCAAGATGTTGAACTCATCAGGAATCTCCACTCTGGACGTTATTGCGGCATTTGCTGCCTTCAGCTTGGCCGACACTCCAGTTCTCACCTCAGCCTCTTCACAGCTCTCCCTCATCTGTGCCTTGCCCACGAACATTTTGCTTCCCTCACTCGCTCTTGTCTTCGCATTCTTCTTGCCTTGCCTCATCTCTGGATACTCCCCTTCACTTTCCTCAGAGCCGTCCAGGGAGAAGTCATCACAACAGCTTTCCACCTCATTCTCAGTCGCCTTTCGATATTGCATGGTGTCCGAATAATCTTCATTATCTGCTGTTCCTTCTATTAAGCATACCGGAGACCCAGGAGATATCCATATCTCCTTTGCCGAGCTGTTTTCTACCAGTACCGAGCTTCTGTTGTCCAACAGGTAATTGATGCAAGGGATAACTTCCAGTTCCTGCTTGATGGTGCTCAAGGGCACCATTCGTATCTCCCTGTGATGTTTCCACTTCTCTTGATCCAAATAGACGTCAATATGCTTTCTTTCCCCCGCCTTCACACATATTCTGCCCAGCGACTTCATTGTTAGTTCAGAAACTGGAATTGCGCGGTTGCAAATATTCACCCGGGTGTCTCCTTGACCTGTATAAAAGGGCAGTTCATGCTTCATGCCGGCTGACTTCATCTTCATCTTTCCAGCCATCACCTCATCACCTTCCGACCTTAGGGTCATTCCTTCCGAATTTAGTCCTGCAAACACCCTGGGGTCCTCGAAGAGATCCTGCCCAATGAACAGAGGACCTTGCAATCCTCTCACAATCATGGCTCTGGTGGTAACCTCAATGATCTCCCCTTTCAGATCCATCATAAAGAGTTTTAGATTAGCCGTGCCTATTATTGAGGCGGCACTTTCACCTCCCACTCCACACAGCACGCCCTCATGTGCCACGAAGTCCTCATTGGCATGTCTTTTCATCTCCAGCCAGGTGGACTCCCTCACACACGTCATGCTGCATCCTGTGTCTGCTAGTAAAAAGTAAGGCC
This sequence comes from Alphaproteobacteria bacterium, assembly GCA_023301585.1. GTDB lineage: Bacteria > Pseudomonadota > Alphaproteobacteria > Micavibrionales > Micavibrionaceae. The sequence goes on from JAMASZ010000343.1 coordinate 2,604, forward strand.
TCGCCCTTCTGTCATTGACTTTGGCCAGGATGAACCAGAGTCTGGAGTTCATGGAGTCGCGAACTGCCTCATCCATGTGGGGATCCCTCATGGCAAGCTGGAATTCTTGCCTAGCCTTCAGAGAGAAGTCAGTGGTGATGCGCCTCACTTTGGGCGCAAACTTGTTGGATACCGATGTCGTTGAAGTATATAACTTCTCATCCAACCCTCTGTACTGAAAGATCCCTGGCCCAGTGTCTCGCCTGGGCCTTCCTAGTTTCCCGACTCCTCCTCATGAGTCTCCAAGGGTCCCGTCCTCGCCTGGAAGGCTCTGACTGGCTCCTTGGAGATCACTCCTCCTCTCTCCTGCTTCTGGTCCCTTTTTACTTCCAAACACTCATGGTTTGGGTGAAAGGCGTTTCTCCCATACCTGCTGCATCTTGAGCAGGGAAAGGAGACACGCGTCTTGTAGACTGGGCACTCGTCAGTGCCGTGAGCCGTTTCGAGCATGACCTTGGGCAGTGGGAGCATGACCAGCTGGCCTGAATGGTCCAGTTGAGCCACTGCTGGAGGATCGGAGCTATCCGTGTGAAACGGCGCCCCCGACCAGCCACACTTGACGCAGATCTTGGCGGCTACCTGACTTAATGTGGGTTGAGCGTGCAGCCTGACCTCCCCAGGAGGATTCTTTTCATCCAGCTTCTTTACCTCCGCTGCCGGCCATGATCCTCCGTTTGCTCCCCTTCCCACATTGACATGGTAATCCCGATATTTTGGGAGAGGCACTCCGGGCCTCATCACGGCATCCCTGCGGTCTTGGCGATACTGCCAGGCCGCCTCCGGCCTTGCTCTTTCAAATTTCCTTTGGACGGGGTTTCGCGTCCACTTTTGTCCCTTCACATTCTTCATGTGAAGTGCCTTCTGCCTCTCTGTCCGCTCTATCATTAGGTCGAAGTCGGCGATCTCCTTGGGAATGTCCTCCCAGAATTCCACCGCGTCCTCCCTCGTCATTCCATATCGGGCGTCCTCTGGGGGCATGGCATCCCTGTAGGACTGTGCAATTTCCTTGCAGTTGTCCTGATCTACTTCCTGTGAGTCTTTCTGAGGCCGCCTCCTGTTCACATTGTCTTCCACTAAGACATTCAAAAAGCACTTCAGGTAGTAATCCTGTTGTTGCTTAATCTGGGGCATTGTCCTCTCTTCATACTCCTCCTCCTCCTCTGCCGGGGCTTCTTCCAGCTTTTCTTCCTCCTCTCTCTGAATCTCTTTCATGGCTCTTTTCACCGCCCTAGTGCTGGTCTTATGCACCATGACTGGCGGGTAAGTGACTTCCACCTGCTCCACCTCAACCTGAGGCACTTCCTTTGCCATGTTGGCCCGGACTTTCGTTGTTCTCTTCCCCCAATCCTCATTGAAGCGCTCCCATTGAGCAGCTTGTTCATAAAGCCGCTCAATGTTGAGCACTTCTTGATAGTCCTCCAACTTGCATATCTTTTCATTTACCCTTCGCAAGGTGTGCTCGCCTACGCTTTCTAACAACTTGTCTTTCAGGAGCATTCTTCGTTGAGCTTCGAAGGATCCTTCCGGGAAAGTGCTGGCTATCCTATCCAGTTTCCAGGCCAAGGTGGACATGAAGAACACCAAGTCGTCCTCCTTTCCCCTTTTGGCCTTTTTGACATCATCTATTACTTCCGAGGGCCTCCTATAGCTCTTGTCGTACATGTTGACCATACGGTCAACAATCTCTTCAAGAGACCTATCGAAGTTGTCAGCGAAGAAAATGCTGGGCTCCTCTGAAATGTTTGTCAGAATTGTCCTTTTGATCGCCTCTTCGGAGAGACCCATGGGCTCTACGAGTAAAAACAGCTTTTTGTACCATTCTCTAATGGTACCTTTGTTTTTATTCGAGCACTTCTCCATGCGAGACAATGTTCTTTCATGAGTCTCGTAAGTCTCAGTGCCAAACTCCGGCATGACCAACTTGCCCTCCATCTGGGACTTCTTGAGTTCTTCCTTGCTCTTCATCAGCCTCAGGCCCTCCTTCATTTCTTCAATCTCGTCCATTTTTGCCTCATCTCCCATCTTGATCCTGCGGAGCCTCACCAATTCGCCCCGCATGATCGGGTGTTGGCTTACAAACACCATCTGGCGTTCGCACGTGGAAATCATTCTCTCAACCGACTTCCTTCTCACGTCCATGTCCACCTCGAACGACAATATGCGAGACAATCTTTCCTTCGCGTCGCCCTTCATTTTGACAAGTTCTGCCCACCCATAGGGCGTGGACGGGATTATGGAGGCCGACATGGCCAGCTTGTCTAAGCGCATCTTCCATTTCCAATTCTCCTCAAGGGAGCTTCCACCCGGTGGAGCGAAGTTCTCGCCCGTCTCGTCCACTATGTCCTCCTCCCTTCTCCTGGGCGCCGCTGGCCTTGTTGAC
>JAMASZ010000344.1 GCA_023301585.1 Alphaproteobacteria bacterium
GGCCTCGTACCAACTGTTCGACCACAGTGTTCCTCCCCCGGGAAACTGATCCCGCCGGCCCTCGCTCCCCGGCCTCGACCGAGCTTGCCTAGGGACCAGGGTTACGAGGACCCTGCCCTCCTTGCTCCTCAACAGGCAAGTTCTCTGTCTCCTTCCTCCCACACTTTGTTGGATCAATTGCATTCTACTGACCTTATTGCCTCTACTGGCTCTCTGTTAATGGAAGCCTCTCCTTACTGCAAGTATGCCTTGGTTAGTATTAATGACATTGCTGGTGTTGCCCTGGTTGACTCTGGTAACACCTGGCGTACGGTCATTAGCCCTGCTTTTGCCCGTCAACTCGGCCTTAATTTAGAACATGACTTACGTCCTCTTTCTTTTGACAGCATTGGCACTGCAAAAGCCGACTCTTTTATGACAATTTTGGGTGAAACTAAAACTTTTCTTCATCTTCGTTTCAATGGCACAGCTACAAAATTTAAGCTCAAACCGGTTGTTATTGAAGGCCTCAGCATGCCCATCAATATTGCCGGCCCATTTTTGAAACGACATAACATTGATCAAATTCATTCTCGGGATTCTCTCCGTCTGCAAGGCCAAGATATTCCTCTTCTTCGCTCTGTTCCGGACCCCCAAGGGACAGAATGTCCCAAATCCCCTTTGTTTACTTCTTCCCCTGTCACTGTTCCGCCGCAAAGTGTGGCTGAACTTTCTGTTAATATTCCTCGCATGAAAGATGGCTCAATGCCTTGTCTCCCTGGGTCAGTACAGGGTAGTCTTTCTCTCATGGACAAATATGATGTTCACCCTTGGGTAAATTGTGTTGCTACCCCTTCACCTTCTGGTACTATTAAAGTTGGCTTTATGAATACGTTAAATAATCCCATAACTATCCCTGCTAATACTTATTATGGTGATTTTCAATTAATTTGCTCGCTCACACATGCTCCTCGATTTCCTTTGCGTGTTGCTACACTGAGCTCTAATGATCCTCCTCCTTCCTCTTTTACTTCTTCCATTGAACGTGAATCTATCCGTCCGTCTCATCTTGCTTCCCCGTCTGTCGCTTTAAAACCGGTTTCTCCCCTTTTACTCGGACCGACGACGTCGAAAAATCGCGAGAAACGCTTGACGTATTTAATTGAGACGTTCTCTTTAACTCAATCTCCCGTTCTAACTTCTCCTTCGCTTCAACTTCAAGCCGCAGAGCTACTCTTAAAGTTTTGGGGAGTATTTGGTTTTTCCGGCGAATTTGGAACGACAGATTTAATTAAACATACAATATATACCACGGATGGTCCACCTATTAATCAAAGATATAGACCTATTAACCCTGCTTTAGAACCCCAACTACAAATACAAATAGACGAATGGAAGAAACATGATGTAATTGAGGATTCCAACTCTAGTTGGAATTTTGGACTCGTTGCGGTCGCGAAGAAAAACGGTAAACTGCGCTGGTGCGTAGATTACCGCTCTCTCAATTCGCGATCAAAGCGGGACGTGTTCCCGATAGGGAACATTGAGGACAACCTCGTAAGGCTGTCCTCGTCCAAAATTTTCTCAGGTTTAGATGCAAGTGGTGCTTTTCATGTAGTACCTTTAGAGGAAAGCAGCAAAGAAAAAACTGCTTTTGCAACACCTTTTGGAAGTTATCAATTTAAGAAATTACCATTTGGACTTGCAAATGGACCCAGCACGTATGCTAGACTGGTTAAAATGGTATTACAAGGCATACCCACTTCGGTAGCTCTACCGTATCTTGATGATGTCATTATCCACAGCACTGACTTAGCAACTCATTTTTCTGCCTTGGAACAAGTCTTTGCTGCCTATCAAAAAGCTGGACTCAAATTACAGCCTAGTAAATGTCAATTATTTCAAAAACAAATAAATTATCTAGGCCACACAGTAAATGAACATGGAATTGCTCCATTAGCTGAATATACTAAAGTAGTACGAGAATGGCCTATTCCTACAACTCGTCAAGAAACGAGGGCATTCTTAGGAAAAATAGGCTATTATCGAAGATTTGTGCGAAACTTTGCAGCCATAGCTCGACCACTCACTGATAAAACCGCGGCTGATGGTAGTTTAGATAAGGAAAAATTTGTGCCCAGTTCTGAATTCAAAGAAGCCTTTTTGACATTAAGGAAATCACTAGTGACTGCTCCTATTCTGGCCTATCCTCAATTCTATTCCAAACAACCATTCATTCTGGACACTGATTGGAGCCAGGAAAATGCCGCGATTGGAGCGGTTTTATCACAGAAACAGGGTGGATTGGAAAGAGTTATCGCTTTTGGGGCTCATAAACTTTCTCAATCTCAGAGAAATTATGGACCCACTAAGGGAGAACTTTATGCCATAATTTACTTTGTTAATCTGTGGCGCTACTACTTCATGTCGCGGCCTTTTCTTATACGCACTGATCATATGTCGCTCAAATTTATACATAATATGGAACCGCCAAAGGGAATGATCACTAGATGGTTACACATGTTGAGTCAATTTGACTTCATTATTGAATACAGACCTGGGCGCCGCCATTTGAACGCTGATGCACTTTCGCGTAGACCTGGGTTGACGGAAAACTCGGTTGACGAGTACTTGGATGAAGTGGTTGGCGGGATTGGCACAAGCGAAGATTTTTGCACAAATTGGATGATTGCACCGGAAGTGATATGTCAGCTAGACGAAGGTTCAAAAAGAACTGACAATCCTTCCATATTTTGGTCCCCAGCATATCTTCGTTCACATCAACGGGATGATGCGGACATGAGTTTTTTGTTTTCTCTACTCCGAACAAGTCAATCATCCACGACTATAGATCAATCTTGGTATCGTCAACTCTCACAAAAAAGTAAAATCTATGCAGGGATCCGAGCATCATTAGCTATTGATAGCTCTGGATTACTCCGATATACTCTCCCTTCTCGAGCCAGCTCAATTGGCCAAGCTCGTAATGTGCTACTCTTACCTGAAAAACTGGTCAAGCCCGCAATAATGAGAGCCCATAAACAAGTTGCTCATATGGGTCCCATGACCACTTTTAATAAAATCAAAATGTTTGCATTTTTTCCTAATATGTTTGCCACAATTAAACGTGTATTACTCACTTGTGGCCCATGCCAAACTAAGACTACTCGGCTCCCTGACCAAAGACATACTTTATTTGCTCACTCTCCGGGTTATCCTTTCCAGCGATTATCCATAGATTTTGTTGGGCCCTTCCCTCCTTCTCATCCTAATCGTTTCCAATATTTACTAACTATCAAGGACACTTTTACCAGATGGATTGAAGCATTTCCTATGAAAAATGCGACTGCTGCGAATGTAATCAAAATATTGCAAAATGAAATTTTCGCCCGTTATGGCAAATGTGAAACTATTCACTCTGACCGTGGTACACAATTCACTGGTAAAATGCTCCAGGACATGGGTGCAGCTTTAAATATTAAAATTACTCAAACTCCGGCATATAACCCCAAATCTAATGCGGTTGAACGTATGCATCGTGACCTTAAATCTGCTCTTCAGGCTCTTACTTCTCAACAGCCTTCTAAATGGGTGGATTTCTTACCTGCTATTCTTTTTGCTTTCCGTTC
>JAMASZ010000345.1 GCA_023301585.1 Alphaproteobacteria bacterium
TGGCTTGATATTGAAGATGGTCATCCGCAGGCGACGTTAAGAAAACTGTTAGATGAAATTGAAGTATCCCGAAAAGACGTACAGATTTGGGGTTCAACTAAGGACATATCCGAAGATAAAAAGGCGCGTGAGCAGTTTCTATCTTATTTAATGTACCCAGCAGAAAAAACTAATCAGTGGCAGGATATTACTTATAAAACTGATGATATTAAACGGTTAGAGGGTAATTTAACTAATATTACTTCTTATGATTGCCATACGGCGAATGAAGAAGCCAACTTGATTGCGGTTTTGTTAAGAGAAGTGTTGGAAGAGCCGAAAAAGACAGCAGCTGTTGTAACATCTGATAGAAATTTGGCGCGCCGTGTCACTATGATGTGTAAACGTTGGGGTATAGAGGTTGATGATTCTGGTGGTGAAAAATTGTCAGAAACGCCGTTAGGACAGTATTTCAGATTATGCGGAATGGCGTGTTTAAATGCGCTTAGCCCAGTTTCGCTGTTGGCGTTATTAAAACATGATATGTGTCGCGGTAATGGGTATGATAATTATCGTGATGCTGTACGTGTCTTAGAATATGATTTATTGCGCGGTTTAAAACCAGATTTAGGGTTTGAGGGCTTATATAAGCGATTAAATGAAAAGCAGGATAAAATAGCTAGTTTTGAGGCTATAAATGGCTTTTTAAATCATATAGAGCAATCGCTCACGCCATTGTTAACTTTTATGGAAGGTGGTTTTCATCCATTTGTAGAGATATTGGATACGCATATACAATTAATGGAAAGCCTAGCCAATGCAGATGAAAAATCTGGTGAAGAAATATTGTGGTCTGGTGAAGCGGGCGAAGCCTTAGCGAATTTTTTGTCTGAATTACGAGAGCATGCATCACAATTTCCTGATGTTAATGGGCAGAGTTATTTCGACATCATTGAGCAACTTTTATCTAGTGTTACGATTCGTCCCAAATTTGGAACACATCCAAGATTATCAATTCTTGGACAGTTAGAGGCGCGGTTACTACAAGCGGATAGGGTTATCCTAGCTGGGTTAAATGAGAATAGCTGGCCGTCAGACCCTAAACATGACCCATGGATGTCACGCCCGATGCGTAAAAGTTTTGGCTTGCCCTTGCCAGAGCACAGCATTGGCTTATCAGCGCATGATTTTGTGCAGGGGATTAGTGCTAATGAGGTGTTTATAACGCGTGCACAGAAAATTGATGGAACGCCGACCGTGCCCGCAAGGTGGTTGCAACGTATGGATACGCTGTTGGACACGATTAAGATTGATAGAAGTGTTATCCGTAAAGGTCCGCATTTAAAATATGTTGAGCATTTGAATGAAGCAGAACAATTACCAGCGATTGAACGACCTAAGCCTTGTCCGCCAGTTGAGGTGCGTCCACGACAATTATCGGTGACGCGGATTGAAACGTGGTTGCAAGACCCGTATTCAATTTATGCGAAGTCAATATTGCGTTTAAAAAACCTAGAGCCGTTGGAGAAGTTGCCAGAGGCGGCGGAGAAGGGCACGTTGCTTCATGATGTTTTAGAGCGGTTTATGAAAGAGTACAAAAACATTTTACCAGAAGATGCAGAGTTTCAGTTTATTAAACTATCAAAGGATGTGTTATCGGAACAACAAAATGCTGATGAGACGCTTTGGCATTTTTGGCAACCACGTATGAACAGGTTGGCGAATTGGGTGGTTGTCAATGAGGCATCACATCGTATGAATGCAGGCATTCAAAAATTGGAAGCGGACGGAGAAATTGTTTTTACAGCTGAAAAAGACAAGGTTGAGAATACGTTTACGTTGACCGCGCGTGCTGACCGTATTGATAAAAATTATAATGGTGGGGGTGTCATCATTGATTATAAATCTGGTGGGAGCTTTACTGAAAAAGCGATGATATCAGGTAAAAACCCGCAATTACCGTTAGAGGGACTTATCCTTGAAGCCAAAGGTTTTGAAGGAGTTAACGAAGATAAAGTGGTGTGTCTATCGTATTGGAAGCTTACGGGTGGTCGTGAGGAGGGTAGTGTTACTTCGCTTGACGATTCAGGGAAATTAGAGAGCGCGTTAATCAATGCGCAAGAGGGTATGGTTAATTTAATACGAGCGTTTGATAACCCTGACACACCGTATTTTAGTATTCCAAATTTAGACAATGCACCACGATTTAATGACTATGAACATTTGGCGCGCGTTAAAGAATGGACGGCGTTGGGTGAAGATTCAGATAGTGAGGTTGCGTAATGGTTGAGCAAGTTTCACAAAATAGCGCGTCTGTATTAAAGCCAAATTTAGAAGCGCCAGACCCGAATGTGTTGCAAGCGCGCGCATCAAACCCAATAGATTCTGTTTGGGTTGGGGCATCGGCGGGGTCGGGTAAGACGAAAGTTTTAACGGATAGAATTTTAAGGTTGTTGTTACCCGATGCTGAAGGAAATTCAGAAACGCCACCGCATAAAATTTTGGCGCTGACATTTACCAAAGCAGGTGCCAGTGAAATGGTGTTGCGGATTAATAAAAAATTGAGTTCTTGGGCGACGCTACCGCTTACAAGCGATGATGACGATAATTTAACGAGCGAGCTTGCGAGCCTTTTGGGGGGCGCACCTTCAGAGAAGCAAATTAAGGCTGGGAGGCGGTTATTTGCGCAAGTGATTGATGTGCCTGGTGGGTTGAAAATCATGACAATCCACTCATTCTGTCAGTCTTTATTGGGGCGCTTTCCGATTGAGGCGGGGCTGTCACCACATTTTGTACCGTTGGAGGAGCCAGAAACAAAGGCGTTGCTGACTAAGGCGCGTGATAGCATTTTGAAGGAATCAGCGGAAGAAAAAGGGTCACCTTTAGCTCAGGCTATTTATAATTTAGCGATTTATAAAAATGATACTGATTTTTTTGAACTGTTAGAAAAAGTAACATCGGAACGTCGTCAGGTTGAGAAAATACTGACCAAGAATTTTGGGACGGATGGGCTCTATAATAATTTATGTCAGGCGTTGGGTATTGTTGCTGGTGAGACGGCAGAAGATGTTTTATTGGAAGCGTCGAAAAGTGAGAATTTTAATGAAACGATTTTGCGAGAGGCGTGTGGTGCGCTTGCGAGTGTGAAATCAAAAACTGATCAGAAAAATTCCATTACTTTGCAGGATTGGTTAGATGCTTCGGTAAATGAGCGCGTTAAATTATTTGATAATTATAAAGGCATATATTTAAAGCAAGATGATGATTTGAAAAAATCATGTTTTACCAAAGATATTTTAACAAAATACCCTGATGTTGCTGATGCAATGTTAATAGAAGCACAACGCGTCTATGACACTGTTAAAAAGTTACAAGCGGTTCATGTTGCGAGTATTACGCGTGATTTATTTGTTGTAGCAGAGAAGGTTTTAGCAGAATTTCAGACGTTGAAAGAAAAGCGTTCTGCGTTGGATTTTGATGATTTGATTATTAAGAGTTTGGACTTGCTTGAGGGGCGTACCATGAATATGAGTGCGGCTGATATGTCACCGTGGGTAAGGTATAAGCTGGATCAGGGGATTGACCATATTTTGGTAGATGAGGCGCAAGATACCAACCCCGAGCAGTGGGAAATTATTAAGTACTTATGTGATGATTTCTATGATGGAGCAGGCGTTGCCGAGCAAGAGCGGACATTGTTTGTTGTTGGAGATGAGAAGCAATCTATTTTTAGTTTTCAACGCGCATCGCCAGAAAAATTTAAGGTCATGCGTGAATGGTTTGATGCAAAAATCAATGCGGTTGATAAAGAATTAAAAAAGATAAATTTTATTACGTCTTTTCGTTCTGTGCCATGCGTGTTGGAAGCAGTTGATGCCGTTTTCTCGACGCCCGAAATGTTATCGGGGTTATCTGATGAGACGTTAAAGCATTATGCGTTTGAAAAAAATGCACGTAAGGCGGGGCGCGTTGAGTTGTGGCCAGTGTTTAAATCGCCCGAACAGGAAGCATTAGATTATTGGGCGCCACCGATCAGGGAAGTAAACTCACAATCTGGTGCGTCAAAAATGGCTGACCATATTGGGGATACGATTGAAGCGTGGTTTGATAATAACGAGATTTTAGAAGGTAAAAATCGTCCTATTGAAGCGGGTGATATTATGATTTTGCTAAAATCACGGACGGCCTTTGTTGACCAATTGGTGCGCGCGTTAAAGACACGCGACATTCCAGTGAGTGGTGTCGATAGGATGGTCTTGAGTGAGCAGTTGGTTGTGCAGGATTTATGTGTTTGCGCGTCATTTGCGTTGCTGCCGAGCGATGATTTGAGTTTAGCGGAACTGTTGAAGTCACCGTTTATTGGATTTACCGAGGAACAGCTTTTTGAGGTTAGTTATGGGCGTAAAGGTAGCTTGTGGGAGAGATTGAAAGGGTTTGAGGCGTATAAAGGCATTGTTTCATGGCTTACGGCATTAATTAAGCATTCGGGCAGTGCACGTCCTTATGAGTTCTTTAGCCGTATATTACAGGAACAATGTCCCGCGCATAAGAAAAGCGGATTGCATGGTATTAAGCAAAGACTAGGCGCAGAATGTTTAGATCCGTTAGATGAGTTTTTAAACGTGACCCTGTCTTATGAGCAATCGCACTTGGCGACGTTGCAGATATTCTTGCAAGATATGTTGAGTAGTAAAAGTCAGATTAAACGTCAGATGGAAGAATCTGGTGGGGCAGTGCGTATTATGACGGTTCATGGTGCGAAGGGTTTGCAGGCGCCAATTGTTATTTTGCCTGACACTATTCACAAAAGTAATTCCAAGATTGATCCAATTTTATGGCCAGATAGAAGTGGTGCGTCACTGCCGTTTTTCTATACGGAGTCGGGCAAGCTACCTGATGTTTGTCAGGATGCTTATGATAATTTACGGAGCTACCAAAATGATGAATATAGACGGCTGTTATATGTTGCGTTAACGCGGGCAGAGACACGATTATATGTTGGTGGGTATTATAATAAAAAGAAGCCTTCGAAAGAAAATTGGTATTCATACGTTGAAGATGCGTTTGCGACATTAGAGAATGTTGAAGAAATTTCGTTGTCTGAAGAGGTGCCAGAGGATGTGATATTACGGTATAAGAGTTTAGACCTTGAAGGGGATAATGATAACGTAGCGGAAGAGCCTGAGGTGCAGGAAGAAGTTGCGTTATCTATTCCTGAGTGGTTGTTTAAACCAATGCCTGAAGAGCCGTCACCCCCACGCCCACTTATTCCATCACGCCCATCAGGTCCTGCAGAAGAGGTGGCATTGTCGCCGTTAAGGGCAAAGGAAAACAATCGATTTAAGCGTGGGAATATCACGCATAAATTATTACAGTTTTTACCTGACATTCCACAAAGTGCGCGTGATGAAACGGCGCGTAAGTTTTTGGCACAACCAGCTCATGGGTTAAGTGACACGATGCAGGCAGATATTTTAAAAGAGATATTAGCGATTTTAACGGATAAGAATTTTGCAAGAATTTTTGGAGGAGGGTCACTGGCTGAAGTGTCGTTAACCGGTTTGATTGATAAAGTTAATTTGGTATCCGCGCAAATTGATAGGTTGTTAATTACGGATGATGAAATTTTAATTGTTGATTATAAAACGAACCGTCCGCCACCACAACGAGCGGAAGATGTGCAACAGATTTATAAAAACCAGTTGCAGAGCTATGCTAAGATTTTACGCGCGCTGTACCCAGAACATAAAATTAGAACCGCGCTTATCTGGACAGATGGTGCGCGTTTAATGGAACTTGAAAATAAGATATAAAAAAACGCTGGAGAAAAGCACCAGCGTTTTTTAGAATTTTTATTATGGGCTTCGTTAGGTGTATGCAATCCCGACACCGTTAATTCCGAGCGTTGTCTGAACCACATTAATCATTGGTCCTAAGTTAACCGCGATAGCACCACCAACGATGTGGGTAACACTCGCCATCATTGAAGCTTGTCCGTTACCTTCGGCAATGGCACGCATGATAAAGAAACCACGCATGATACTAATTAAACCAAGAACGTAAACGAAACGCGTAATCGCATTAATAACTGCTTCTACCCGAGGCTCAGCAGCGCCTAAACCAGCCGTGTAGACGAGGTCTGCACGAACGGCCGTTCTGAGACCATCAGTTCCGAACAATGAAACACTTGAAGCGGTAACCATTGGGCTGAACGCTATTAATGCGCCTCCAACCACAAAGGTCATGATTGTTCCAATACCACCAGGACCGCGTGCGCCTTCTTGCGCAGATTTCATAAGACGGGTTATGCCAATATAGACTAAGACAATCCCTGCGATAATTCCAAACCAGTTTAATAATGCTGACATTGGTCCAAATACATTATCCATCAGATTGGTAAGCATGACATCTAAACCTAGACCGCCACCGACAGCGACTGCCGCTCCATCGGCAGTATTCGTGTGCGGAACAACAGCTGTCGCAATCGTATTGTAAGTTACAGATATAATTGTCGGGAATGCAAATAATGCAGCACAGACAAGTATTCTTGAAAGACCGTCCCAAATAGGTGTTTGTTGTGGGTTTAGGACATGATCTTGAATTTTTAATAGACCCCAAATACCAACAATAATACCGAATACGTAGGCTACAGCGGTTAAGAATCCTGGGAGAGCTAACGTGCTTCCCCAAATAGAACAAATCACAGCACCGAGGCTGTTACGCCCGCCACTGAAAGCTCCAGCCGCAGAAGTAATGTTACAAGCACCCCCACCGCCCATTTCGGAAACCCTACCAGCACCACTTGCGACCATGTAAGCTTGTCCAAGGAAGCCAAATACGCCACCATTACCAGCACCAGTTAAACTGTTGAATAATGTTTCTAAGGTGAAAGGAGCCAATAAGAGCAAACCACCAATTATTGCGCGGATAACACTTTCTCTTAAGGCAATGTTTTGCGGGCTTTCTACGTGTGCTTTTAATTTTAAAAATGCTGAAAGAATTAAAAGAATTCCAAGTAAATATGCAATCGCTGATAAAAGACCAGGTACGCCATCAATTGATCTGTCAATATTACCCAATAAGGCATTAAAGTTTTGAACGGGTAGGCGACCAAAGTTGATAGTTGCCTCTACGATATCTCCAAAACGGCCATTATCTGCGTCTAATGTGCCCTGATTTGTGAGGGCGGGCAGAATTGTTTCTTGTATGGTTCTTAACATTGCGGGGAATGCTAATAAAAAACCACTGGTGAGTAGGTGAATAACAGGCGTTTTAAGTTCTACTTGAGTTGGGGCTTCTACATGCCCTCTAAATTTAAGTATCGCTAAAACACCAAAAAGAGCACCCATAATATAGGAACCACCAGCCATTAAGGAAGATAGGGGCGATATTGATTGTGCTGTACTATTGGTAACGTCATCGAGGACTTGCGCAGAGGCGGGCTCAATGCTTGAAATAAGCACTCCGATGGCTGTAAATACAAACGCCAAGAGAATGTTAATTTTGTTATTATATTTCATATGTTTCATATCGCCCTCAAAAAAAATAAAAATACCACTACCTTATAAGTGTACCATAATGGATAAACGGAATGGAAATTTCAGCCATCAAGTCTATGGAAAATATAATGAATCCCTATATTATAATGGCTTAAAAAGCTTAATATTTATTAAATATGAGCTTTTTAAGCTTAAGCGACAGGAGCGTCGACTTTAACAGGTAAATCCGCGGCGATAGGCTCATCGCTTAGCATTTCAATCATTCCGCCAGGTTGGACTGAGAAATTAGCGATAAATAGAGCATTTGCGTAATAAACAACCGCGCCACAGAGCCAATTTCCAGCCTCGTCCTTACCTTCAAATGAGGCTGGACGGATAGTGCCCTCAATAACAGTGCGGGTTTTATCGTCTAATTCCTTAGGAACATAGGTATCTGCCATGTCTTCTGCGACTAAGAAAGGACCTTCTTCGCCACGAACGAAGAAACAGAAAAAGCGTAAATAATCCAATACGTTATCATCAGTAATCTTAATCGGCGCTTGGGCATTTACTTCGTGAATTGGTGGAGAGGTACCATTTAGCCAGAAAAGATTTCCTTGGTCGGTTAAATAGTAGATAAATAGGTTGCGTGGAGACCATGCAGGATCTTTTACGCGAATAAGGGCTACTTGGTCATAGAAAGGTAGCGGACGCCAATCAACGTAAGTTGTGCTTGGGTTTACCTGATATTTGTCGCCAATAGGGTTAATTTGGTCTAAAAATCCTGCTAGTTCGTCGCCTTGAACAGGATTCCAATTATCGTCCATATACATTTTTGACCGAGTCCTTGTCAGTTAAATAGGTGTAAATACTTAACTTTTAAGCATTTTTACCTGCCTATAGTGACATTTTTCAATAATTTCGCAAGTTATTTCAATAGGAAAATTGACAAAAAACAATTTTATAGCTATAAACCAGCCCAGAATAAGAAATAACCGTAAAAAGAGTGGAGCACGTTATGAAACGTACCTTTCAACCAAGTAAATTAGTTCGCGCCCGTAGACATGGGTTTCGTTCACGTATGGCTACTAAAAACGGACGTCGTGTAATATCTGCACGTCGCGCTAAAGGTCGTGCTCGTTTAAGCGCATAATTAGAGCGTTGCTCTATGATGGGGCTCAGAAAAGCCTAATCACATGTTTGCCAAAAAAGAGAAAATTAAGACATTAGATCGTTTGAAAAAACGGTCTGATTTTTTACGTGTGCAACACGCAGATGTGAAATGGGTTTCTAAGAGTATGGTTGTTCAAGTTTGCAAAAATGAAGACTTCAACAAAGACCAAGGCTTTCGTTATGGCATAACGGTTACCAAACGCGTTAGTAACTTAGCCGTGGTGCGTAATCGTCTTAAAAGACAGCTAAAGGCGATAGCCTGCGATGTCTTATCAGAACAAGCACCCGCCCCGTATGACATTGTTTTAATTGGACGCGCTGGAATGCAGACGCGGACCTATGCTGAGATTAAGAACGATTTTCAGTGGTGCTTGAGGAAGCTTGATATATAAATGAAGTTTATCTTTATTAGTTTTATTAAGTTTTACAGATGGCTGCTCTCGCCGTTATTAGGGCAAAATTGCCGCTTTCACCCGACATGTTCAAATTATGCTATTACGGCAATAGAGGAGCGTGGTGTCATTATAGGAAGTTATTTAATGATTAGGAGGGTGTTTAAATGTCACCCCTATTATAAAGGCGATTTTTTAGACCCTGTGCCAAAAAAACAAGACAAATAAGCGTGGCTATGATTGCCAGAGCAGGCTACATCGGCTATAAACGCCATCAAGAATAACGAAAAATTTATATAGGACGACCATGCAACAAAAAGAACCAATGCACCCGCAAGATATGAAGAATTTAATCATCTTTGGGGTTTTATCAGTTTTACTATGGCTGGCCTATGACCACTTTTTATTGAAGCCACAAGTTGAGCAAGCAAGAATTGCAAAAGTAGCGCAAGAGCGCGTTGCCTTAAAAAGACAAGAATCTGGTGAGCCATTAATAGCAGAAATACGCGAACGCACCGAAGTTGTATCGGAAGGGCAGCGCATTAAAATTGATACAGAGGCAATGACTGGTTCTATTAACCTGACAGGCGGTCGTATCGATGACATCGTTTTAAAGAAGTATTTTAAAACGCTTGATAAGGAAGAGAATGTAAATATTTTATCTCCTAAGGGATCAGCGCATGCACGTTATGTTGAGTATGGCTGGGTTAGTTCTGATAAAAACATAGCTGTTCCAAATTCTAAAACTGCGTGGAGTGCAGTGGCTGATAGTGTTTTAACTGTAGAAAGCCCAGTAATATTATTTTGGGATAATGGTCAGGGTGTTCGTTTTGAACGCAAAATTTCTTTAGATGAAAATTACGGATTTAGTGTTAGTCAGCGCGTCACAAACACCACGGCTCAACCTTTAAAACTTAACCCTTATTCATTGGTATCGCAACGCGGTATTCCAGAAGGATATTTGGGTCGCTTTATCGCCCATGAAGGTCTAGTGGGATATTTTGATGAAGAATTAGTTGAGAAAAATTATAAAAAAATTGCGAAAGCAGGGCGATTATCAAAAGTTGCTAACCAAGGCTGGATTGGAATTACAGAGAAAGACTGGTTGACAGCATTAGTACCAGAGCAAAATGTAGAAACGCAATACCGTCTTAATTTTACGCCTAATTTAGGAAAAGTTGATATAGCGAAGAGCAAGTATCAAGTTGATGTACTGGGTCCTGCATTTAATGTGGTGCCAAATAGCTCCTCTGAATATAAAAGCCACTTTTTCGCAGGCGCTAAAAAATTAGATTTATTAGCAGGCTATGAGAAGAGCTGGCAAGTACCTCATTTTGACTTGGCCGTTGATTTTGGATTGTTTTACTTTTTAACACGTCCATTTTTTGCCGTGATTAATTTCTTTTACGGGCTTGTTGGAAACTTCGGTATTGCAATTATATTATTTACAGTTGTTTTAAGAATTTGTGTTTATCCGCTTGCAAATACATCGTTTAGATCATTCGCAAAATTACGTCAGGTTGGTCCGCAAATGTCAGCCCTTCGTGAAGAGCATAAGAACGACAAACAAAAGCTGCAGGAAGAACTGGTGAAGCTTTATAGTAAAGAAAAAGTAAATCCTATGGCTGGGTGTTTACCGATTTTGGTTCAAATTCCAATTTTCTTTGCATTGTTCAAAGTATTATCAAACACAATCGAGATGCGCCATGCGCCGTTCTTTGGTTGGATTCAAGATTTATCGGCACCTGACCCAACAAGTATTTTTAACTTGTTTGGATTAATTCCATGGAATCCACCAGCGATGCTTATGATTGGTATTTGGCCATGTTTAATGATGATTACAATGTTGGTACAACGATCATTATCACCACCACCAACAGATCCTTTTCAGGCTAAAATGATTGGGCTTATGCCTTACTTTATGACGTTTATTTTGGCTAAGTTTGCGGCTGGTTTGGTGATTTATTGGACGTTTAACAACTTATTCTCGACGATACAGCAATATATTATCATGCGTCGTATGGGTGTTGATGTTGATTTAGTTGGGAATTTCTTGAGAAAGAAAAAACCAGAAGAAGAGACTGAACCGCTTGCAGAAGGAGATGTAATTGAACATGCTCCTGTTGAAGAAAAAGCTTCAGAAAAACCTGTGGTTGTTTCAAAGCCGAAGCCGAAAAAGAAAAACCCAACACAGAAAAAGAAGAAGTAAATTCCCGTGGATGAAGCACCAAGCTATACAAAACAGCAGCTAGAAAAAGGGCGTTTGCTCTTTTGCAGTGAGTGCGACTTTGTGCTTGGTGTTGCTGGGTTGGATCAGTTACCTGCGTCTGACCGTACGGAAGTTGCCTTTGCTGGGCGTTCTAATGTTGGTAAGTCATCGCTGATTAACGCGCTGACACGTCGTAACGCGTTGGCACGTACGTCGCATACACCGGGACGTACGCAGCAGTTGAACTTCTTTGATTTAGGTCAAAAAGAAAATGGACAAGGGCAGTTATATTTAGTTGATATGCCAGGGTATGGCTACGCCAAGGTATCTAAAAAACAGCGTCGTGAATGGGACGCGCTTATATTTGACTACCTGCAGGGTCGTCCAAATTTACGTTGTGTGTTTATCCTTATTGATGGTCGCCATGGTTTAAAAGAAAGTGATGAGCATCTGATGACTATGTTGGATAAGGCTGCGGTGTCATACCGTATTATCCTAACAAAATGTGATAAGTCGAAAAAAGCTGAGATGATTAAAATCAAGGAAGACTTAACGGCATCGTTGAAGAAACACCCTGCTGCTTACCCAGAATTTTTGGAAACAAGCTCTATTAAGAATATCGGTATCCCAGAATTTAGAGCGTTAATCGCCGATATCTAATTATCGCGCGGCAACGATGTTGAAAAACCCGTAATCTAGATCTGTTATGTTTTGGACACAAAGAGAAGGATATCCAATGCAGGCGTCAGTTGTGCACGATGTATTCAAAAAATCACCTTTAGCGACATTATTAGGGTCAAAAAGATTGTTTAAACCAATGGCTGTTTGAGGAATGTCCAATGAACCTGTTATTTTTTTGTTTATAGTAGCGCATACTTTTTCTGAAACCCTTAATGCGCTTAATATGACATCATCTGCTGTGGTTGGAGTCCATTCTACATTCGTTTCACTCATAACATACCATCCTGCGCTAAAGCCATCTATTATGTTTTCATTAAATCCTGCTTGATAATTCAAACCACCACCTGAAGGATGGTAAACTTTATGAATATGGGGAGGAGTGTCAAAGCCTGCACTGGAAGGGTTTACAAAATCTAGTTCATTAATGCTGGTGCCCGTCATTATCATTTGATCGACGACGTTTTTGGCACTGGCGGCGTATTCGATTAATTCGACGGCATATAATTCAGCTTGTTCGTCACTGATTTCTTCGCCGTCGGCTTGTTCGTTTTGGCTGGAGAGGGTGAGGGTTAAAGCACCAAATAATGCGAGGGCGATTAGGACATAAATCATGGCATTGCCGCGCTGTGATGCTGGCTTTGATAATGGTTGTGTCGATGGTAAATCTAGCATTTTAGCCCCTTATAACCCGCTATTTTCCTTGTGCATTACACTTTTCGCGTTTATTCTGCATTCTATCATGAATTTAAAAATAGATTTAGAAAATTTAACATTAGAACCAACATCTCTTGCCATTGGGTTAGGGTTGGGCGTTGCCATTGGTTTTCTAGTTGGTGTGTTGATATGGTTTTGGAATAAGGGAAAACTTCAGTCTGAGAATTCCGCATTGAAGGTTCAGCTGGAAACAGAACGCGCGAGCTTAGAAGACCGTTTTACGATTTTGGCACAACAGACATTGCAGTCTAATTCAGAGAATTTCTTAAACATCGCGCAAGAAAAATTAAAGTCTGCTCAATCTGATGGCGCGCATGCGCTGGATAAACGTACACAAGCCATATCAGAAATGATTAAGCCCGTTGAAAAACACCTTCAGCAGTTAAATGGTGCGGTGGAGCAGTTAAGCGGTACGGATAAAGCCATCCGTGATGATTTGAAGAATTTGAGCAAGGAAACAGCGCGTTTAACAGGAGCATTAAAGAACCCAGCCGCCCAAGGGCGTTGGGGCGAGTTTGTGCTGGAACGCTTACTGGATAAGGCTAATTTGATGAAGGGTGTTCATTATGACACCCAAGTATCGATGAATGGCAAAGAAAGTGGTGATGGGCGTTTGCGCCCTGACGCGGTGATTTATTTGCAAGATGGATTTAATATTATTGTTGATGCGAAGGCGCCAATCACAGAATTTATCAATCGTCTTGATGAGCCGATGGATGAACAATCTTATAGAGAGTTGCAAGTTAATTTAGCGCGTTCGGTTCGTTCTCATGTAAAAGCATTGGGCGCAAAGAATTATTGGGAGCAATTGGATAGTCCTGATTTTGTTGTGTTGTTTCTCCCATCAGAAAATTTATTTTCTACGGCACTCGCGGCTGACCCAGAGCTAGTTGATTTTGCGGCGGATCAAAATGTTGTTATTGCATCACCTACCTTGTTGATGTCGCTATTGCGCGTTGTTGGATTGAGCTGGCGTCAGGTTGAGATGGCACAAAATGCACAAGAGATTTCAAAATTAGGCGGTGAATTATTTGACCGTATTTTATCGTTCAAAGGACATCTGGATAAAGTGGGTAAGGGAATTGAATCTGCCCTTGGCGCTTATAATAAATCTGTTGGGGCGTTAGAAAGCCGCGTGCTTGTAACGGCGCGTAAATTTAAAGATATGCAAGGCGCACCTGTTGCTAAAGAGATTGAACAACCACTTCACATTGAAGGGGCGGCGCGTCCAATTTCTGTTGCTGATGAAGAATTAATCGAGTCTAATAATATTCAAGAAATAAAATCTAAAGCGAGCAATGACTAATTTATATCCAATTATTAAAGTGCCTGACCCTGTTTTAAAACAAGAGGCACAGATGGTTCAGAACATCGATGATGCCATTCGTACGCAAGTCGATACGATGATTAATACCATGTATCACGGTGCTGGTATTGGTCTGGCGGCTAATCAGGTTAACAAATTAAACCGTATTTTCGTGATGGATTTGCCAGATGGTTCATGGGTGCATGGCGAAGAAAAAGATGGGGTTATTGAAGTTTTAAGCGCTACACCACCCGAAGAAGAAATAGCGCCTAATCCGCTGGCGATGATTAACCCAGAAATTATTTGGGAGTCTGAATTACAATCCGTTTATGAGGAGGGGTGTTTATCTATCCCGAAACAATATGCGGAAATAGTACGTCCTGCGCAGGTGCGTGTTAAGTTTACAAATTACCACGGCGAAGTGTGTGAAGAACAGTATGATGGATTGCATTCGCATTGTGTCCAGCATGAAATTGATCATTTGGACGGTGTGCTGTTCACGGATTATTTATCCAGTTTAAAGCGTAATATGATTTTAAAGCGCGCGAAAAAAGTAATTAAAAAATTATAGGATTTTTGATGGCTGATAAACTTCGTATTGCTTTTATGGGGACGCCAGATTTTGTAGCGCCGACAATGCAGGCGTTAATAGATAGCGCACATGAAGTTGTTTGTGTTTATACGCAACCACCGCGTGAAAAAGGACGTCATAAAAAATTAGAAAAAACCCCTATTCATATTTTAGCTGAATCCTTGGGAATTGAAGTTCGTCATCC
>JAMASZ010000346.1 GCA_023301585.1 Alphaproteobacteria bacterium
ATGGCATTAAGAGGCAGCGCAGCACTGGATATCAAGTCAAAAATGACACGTCGTCATCTCATGGCATCGGAGAAAAGAGACGAATGGATAGAGGCAGAAAATAAAATGCTGGATAAAATGCATCACAACTCGATGTATGGTCAACCAGTCAAGCATGAGAAAAACATGTTAGTACTCCGACAGATTTGGACCTACGCCGTAAAGGAAAATGGAAATCTCTCCGCCCGTAATTGTTGTGATGGATCCAAGTTGGCCAAACGCGGGGTAAAATACGCGAATTCATACTCCGCATGCATCGGACAATTAGGACAGAGAATCTTCTTCTCTCTCGCTGCTACAAAGAATTACATCGTGATGGCTGGGGATGCCACCAACGCCTACGCACAATCACCGCCGCCAACAACAAAAACATATGTCAATATAGACCAACAATATATTGATTGGTATAAACGACGTCACAACATCATACTCAACAAAAATGATGTGCTTCCGGTCAACCATGCACTTCAAGGCCATCCGGAATCAGGTGTCCTTTGGGCGGATCTCATAAACAAGCACCTCAAGGCAATGAACTTCAAGAATACGGCACACGAACCGTGCATATACCGTGCTATGATCGACAACAAGGAAGTTCTTGCATGTCGTCAAGTCGACGATTTCGCCTTCGCCTCCGCTCAAACGAACACGGTCAAACAAGTACTCAAAGAACTTGCGACCCGTATCGACTTCATACCTGAAGACGATATATTGAAACGATACAATGGAATAGATATTGAACAAACGCGGGACTACATCCACCTACATTCAAGAACCTACATTGAGAAAATCCTAGACAACCACCAATGGTCAAAAGCATCTACTACAGAAACCATCCGTGAACCTATTTCTCCCCACAACATAGACGAAATCAACATAACGAACGGACCAACCGACGATCAGGAAGCTGCGGATCTTGAGAAGACAATGGGATTCTCCTACCGTGCTGTACTTGGCGAATTAATATTTGCTTATGTCACTACAAGAATCGACATCGGGAACCTCATTGCAACACTTGCAAAATTCGCGGCATCACCGGCACGATGCCACTATGAAGCACTCAAACGGGGCATGCGTTTTCTCCGCCAAACCAAGACACACGGTCTCATTTTTTGGCGCAGCGAACCACGATTGGATCTTCCTCCAGGCTCCATCAAACCACGAAACACCGAGGATATTGAATCGAAATTCCCTACGATCAAATCCCTCCAAGAGCCATACGCTTTTGTCGACGCGGCACATGCGACATGCACCAAGACACGCCGATCTACCGGTGCTCATATCATCTGCCTTTATGGTACTGCAATTGCATACAAAACGAAAATCCAACCCACCGTTGCAACTAGCTCCACTGAGGCAGAATTTATCGCAGCAGTCCAATGCGCGAAATCTCTGAAACACATTCGCGCAATTCTACACCAACTCGATATTCCCCAGACTGGCCCAGGCGTCATCTACGAAGACAATGAAGCTGCCATTATAATGGCAAATGCCTCAAAACCAACCAACCGAACACGCCACATAGCTATACAACACTTCGCTCTACAGGAATGGGTCATCAACAGAGATGTCATCTTGGAATATATCTCTACTACAGTAAACCCTGCCGATTTTTTGACCAAGACACTACACAAACTCCTTTTCTGGCGCCACACTTCGCGCGCCATGGGGTATACTGGTCCACCAATGCTATTGTCACAGGAATGACCGATTCAACAGTGCACTGTTTTCTTACAATTTTGCAACACCCCTTGCCAAATTGGGGGAGGCTGTCAGTGCACATCGATGGCGCACGGTCATTATCGTCACTCACTCATTGCATTCCCTCGTCATCGGAGGTACGAACCGTGACTCGATCTTATTCGCGCAGATCAAGTACTGTTGTTACAATCCATGACTCACTCTCAAAAATGTGGAGGCTATATTCCTGTGCACACAATACCACGTGCGGTATGGTGCCTACACATAAACCACTCGCACGTCTCATCAACTGCAGTCCCTCACCTGATTATCGCGCCAACTCCTAAGTACGGGAGCCTAGGCGATTATTATCAGGAACGGACGCATACATATTATATTTGTCCTATTGTCACTCAAAGACGGACAGAAATATATTCGTTTATATATGATGAGATTGGTGCTACATATATTGGACGACGGATTCGAAGATGGATATAGAGTTTCATGGCTCTAATCTTGGCCGACGCTATCGCGTGGCCACTTCTTTCGCAACGATTACGTTCCCTCGCGATCCCTTCTAGGATCGTCACGGTCGCAGCAGCGACCGGTCGGGAAGTGTAATCTAAACTAGATTGAACACCGTCACCAGTCATCTATATCATCTATATCATCTAAATCATCTCTCTTGCACGGCATTGATTATCGAGCATATCCACCGTGCATTCACAGGTTACGAGCCTTTTACAGCTTCCAACAAAAGCTTAAAAGTAACAGCAAAAGAATGGCTCCTATAACACGTTCGAAAACCGAACGCGCCAGGAAGATGAGAATACTCATCATGATAGAGATAGGAGCCAAGACACATTCGAAATGGATAAAGGTAGCTAAACTGATTAGTCAAGACTACGAGAACATTCAGTTAAAGCCAACCTTCAAAGAAATCATGAGTGAAGAAATCGAATTTGCTCTTGAAGACAATATCAAAAAGATGGATGAGTTCACCCAAAAGAACGTCGGAATTGAGATCAAACTTCAAACGTTCAGGATATATGAACGTAACATTCGGCTCAGCGATGATGACCTCGAGCACATCATCGAAAACAGCATTAACGATGAAACGGAAGCCATTATCCAGATCAAATTCAACTCCCTACCCGACGTCACCAACAAC
>JAMASZ010000347.1 GCA_023301585.1 Alphaproteobacteria bacterium
TGAGTTCTCCCCCGAAGGTCCTGAACTACCCTGCTCCCCCAGTGGCGGCTCGTGGATGATGAGCTGACGGCCACTGGTCTCTTGGGAGTGCTTGATGTGACTGAGACACAATAGTTCTGTTTGGCAATTCTGCATCATGAGTTGGTAGAATATGAGCGTGATTGCCATGTACCACACAGCTGCATAGCTGGCGGCACGGGGACTTGGTGCAAGTTGCACCCCCGGCTCTAGTTTTTTGAGTAGTACTCACAGAATGCTGATGCTGTATCTGTGGTACTTTCAGTTGGGACTTTGGCTGAATGAAGGGCTTGAGATTTTGACATCAAGGACAGTGCTGTGATTCTTGCTTGACCCCTGCCATTCCTCGATGATGATTTGCCCATTTGCTCTACCCGGTTGGTTCCCCCCTCTAGTGAGAGGGGGTCCACTCCAATCCTTCTATCCTCATGTGTCCCTTGCTTCCCCATCCTGAGCCCGACACATCCGTAGGGCTCAAAGCAGGGGTCTTGGGGTGACATTGTGAAGATGTTCTCAGATTGTTGTGGTGTGATCATGGTGCCATCACTGGTACTCATGCACAATGTGTCTGTCGCGTGTGGCTCCTGCACAACATATTCAAATGTAAGTGCTTACCGTTTCTGCAACTGGGACTCATGCACAATAGCTCTTCCCGGTATGACTCACACACAACAGCTTTGAATGTGATTGATCACTGGTTCCATTGTCTTTGTTTTCTTTTTCTTTTGCACAAAATGTGGGCTTACATGAAAACTTACAAGTTTCCTTTTTCGCTGCCACCACTAATACAAATAACTTGAGATGCGTGCGGTTCGTTAGTTCGAATCATACTGATTGTATTTCATCCCCTTTTTCTCTGGGTCACAGTTGATTTCATCATGGTTACATCAGACATTTGATATGTGTGGCTTTTGCCACATGTGCGACGTTTCTCTAGGTCACGGTTGATTTCACCACTGTTACATCAGACTGTGCACATGTGCGTCTTTCGCCACATGTGCGACGTTGGACATATGTGACGTGACCTGACGTTTGAGACGTCTGCATTCTTCATATATATGCCATGCTTTCTTCAGACTGCTTATCGATGTGACTCACTCACAATACCTCCCTTTGATACGGATTGTTGTATCAAGCCTTAGGGGTTCTTAAAAAGAAGAAAGGTTTAGGTGTGTTTGCCCGGTCTTTCTGTAAATGTGCGTTTGGCACATCGCAAAGCAGTTCGAATCCAGGACGGGATTGGACCCGGGGTTAACAAAAATGGAAGTGTTATGCAAAGTTCTGAAAAAGTTGTCCTTTTGAGACACACACCGCGCTGATTAAGCATTAAAAAATTTGGATCGTGTTTTGACTTACTTTTTCGATACTTTGAACTAACTTATCTGAACATACTCAGATTCTGGAAAACTTCTGACTAAACCGTAATTGGTTTACTTCTAGATATTCCTTTTTGAGCTGAAATTTTATTGATAAAGTCAATGCCTACAGATTGAAATCTTACCAATACTAATTCCTATTCTGTGTACCAAGGGTACTTTATCAGCGTGACCAGATGATAGACTGGTTTGCGCTCTGGGTTCTTGAACTTGTAAGTAGCCCTGATTTTGTGCCTGCATACTGATTCGTAACCCCGCGAGTAGGAAGACTGACCTCGATGTCGGCCTTTTCCCACTCTCTCAAGTCTTGTTCTTGAATTTCACATAGCTTGTCGACTTTCAAAATTCGCGACCCTGCCGGAGCGAGTTGAGTGACCTTGGTGTCGGCATTCCTCAACTCGCGCGACTTTGGCTTGCAAATTTCTTCTGGAGTTGCGTCAAGTGGGTGATTCGTAATCGCCTGAGCCGACTGACTGACCTTGAGGTCCGCATTCCGCCACTCTTGCAATTTTTGCATTCGACTCTCGGCCACTTCTTCCCTCGTAAACTTAAAAATGTTTGAAAAATTGGGAAGCCAAAA
Organism: Alphaproteobacteria bacterium; assembly: GCA_023301585.1. GTDB lineage: Bacteria > Pseudomonadota > Alphaproteobacteria > Micavibrionales > Micavibrionaceae. The sequence continues at coordinate 1,975 of JAMASZ010000347.1, forward strand.
TGTTGTTCTTCCATCCCCAAGACAATCTACTTTGATCCAAATTTTAAAATGTATAACCAGCACTGACCTGAGTCCCTCTTGGATCAAGAGCATAATAATGATGGCACCGCTCTTATCGTGTGATCTAAGCTTGAATGACAAGAGTTTTGTTCTCCCCAGATCAAAGTTGTCCCTGGAAAGTTTGGTAGGAAATATCATTATCCCTCTTTTGTGGTGATGAGTGTCTTGATAAAGTCTTGAATGGTTCTTGTGCTCTGTGACATATTTCTTGAGCTGACGGCCACTGGTCTCTTGGGAGTGCCCTGTAGAGTTGAAGTTGACTGTTCCGATGACGGCCCCTTGGGTACGGCCGGGAACGACTTGGAAGCCCACTCCGCTGCGCTGGCCTTGAGGAGCGACTGGGACCTGACCTGGTCCTCTCGCTGTTGTTGTTGACTGCTCGACTGCCGCCAGGGCCAGGGAGCCCATGGTGACGGCTTGAGAGCTGCAAGGCAGAGTTGAGTTCTCCCCCGAAGGTCCTGAACTACCCTGCTCCCTCAGTGGCAGCTCGTGGATGATGAGCTGGCGGCCACTGGTCTCTTGGGAGTGCCCTGTAGAGTTGAAGTTGTCTGTTCCGATGACGGCCCGTCGGGTACGGCCGGGAACAACTTGGAAGGCTGCGCCGCTGCGCTGGCCTTGAAGAGCGACTGGGACCTGACCTGGTCCTCTCGCTGATGTTGTTGACTGCTCGACTGCCGCCAGGGCTAGCGAGCCCATGCTGACGGCCTGAGAGCTGTAGG
>JAMASZ010000348.1 GCA_023301585.1 Alphaproteobacteria bacterium
AGAACCCTCCTCCCCCCCCGTCCCCCCGTGAAACCGATACATTGCCTCAGCTTCGACAAATTGCCCCTGATTTTCCTCGTCTGGGATGGCGATCATCCTTCCCAAGGTCACAGTCTTTGACGCCGAGTCGGGCTCGTGGTACTTGAGCGTTACTGGTGTAGACTTTGCTCCATGTACCGCACCATCGTCAGCCCGCACACACGTCGAAGTAGTGTGACATCTCTTCGACTCGTGCATGACAAGTCCTTGTCCTTGTGGCACATCCTTGTCGACAAGACTCGACTCTGCCTGCCCGTCCGGTCCTCCTAGTAAACATTCAGCCGTGTCTACACCGATCTCTGCATTATCCTGCCCACCGCCAGCAATCGGCCAATCTCCGTCCACACCTTCCTCGGATAGCGGGGGGAGTCTTACACTTATTTCGTCATCATCATCGATACCGATATCTTCATTGCAAAGGATATACTCTAAGTCGGTGAAACTCTCATTGGAACCACCCCCCGTATTTTCCAGTGGACTTTCGTCGCTATCTACGCCGATCGCTGTATTTTCCTGGACACCACCAGCACACGGCCCATCCATAGCAGCCGGTGTTGTCAACTTTAGGCCCTGTTCTGTTAGATGACGGAAAGAAACAAGTTTGTCGGAGCAAGTTTATAGCTCAGTGGTTAAAACACCAGGACTTAAGTTGCGAAAGTCGTGAGTTAGAATAAAACCTGCTCCCCGAGCGTCACCCCGGTTAAAGATATTGTTGCCTTTGTGCCAATTTTGTCACTGTATGCCTTGCATGCGTTTATCCGTTCACCTTTCTCCACAGTCCCGTCCGCCCCCTGCCGACGCTCCAGCTTGTCTCCTTTCGCTCTCGCTCTGGCCCTGGCGATCGCTCTCACTGCTGCTGCTGCTGCGCCCTTGCTGCTCACGCCTACCTGATCCGGGAAGCGCGCCGTGTGTACGTGGAGCATGCGACCTCTGCTGTACGTCACAGAAGATCTCCCAATAAATTCGGAAAAATAAACACCGAAGTCGACCGGACGACAAATAACTGAGCCTGTGTCGTGCCGACAACACCCACACGCTTTCATTTCCCACCCCCTAGCTACCTCCTCTCTCTTTTTCTGCTGGAAGATCGCCCTTCGTCACCGCCATGAACAACTCGTGTCACATCGGTGGCTCCGGCCCGGCGGTCTTTGTGGCTCGTCCCTCGGTCCCTGGCGGTCGGCACCAGCGCATCGACCTGAAGAAAACATTGGCGAAGATCGTCGAGCACTTATTGCGGGCGCTTGTCCTCGTGTTTAGTCTCTGTAAAGCGATGGCTACTACCGACTCCCCCGATCGCCAAGGCCAGCTGGTGCAGTCCTACGAGAACAGAGTACGCGTCTGTCAAGGCGGAGAGGGCTCCGTAAACGGCGAGGAAGAAGATCTGGCACCATCGGACACCGAGCTTGGATACCCTGTGCTGCCGTGCGTCGCAGAAGAGAGGTGTGTGCTTGCGGCTGTACTGCTGTTGTGCAAGCGTCCGACTCAACCTCCTGTTCCTGTCTCGTATTCGCTGTACACATTGGTGTTCCGTGTGCCTACGGGTAGTATATGTGCCGTTCATGGAATTGATTTAAAGCCAACTTGAACTTGTGAATCCGTCGCTACACAGTTGTACATAAAAGTCAGCCCGGAAATCTCCGACCACCAACCATAGTCTACACATTTGCACTCGTGTGGTTTATGTATGTCACACAGGTCGTTCGACCACCTGCGCAACCGAGGAAACGTGCAGTCCCGGCGTGGAGAGGGCGCGTGGCAAGGATTCGGACCGATCAATCGCGCGCAACACGAGTAGGACAGAACAGTCACTTGCATTTGTTGTGCGTGGATACCCTACGTCAGTCGGAGAGTAAGGGTGGGAAGAGGCCACCATGTATGTGCAGGGGAATCTGCTGTAGAGATCCCAAATCAGTCGTCGCTTGTGCGCTTTTTTGAGCACTGAACACCTAGCCGTGATGAGGATGGGTATCGTGGTATAATAGACTGTTTGTCAGGAGCAATGAGCCGGGTCGTGCGTAGGTTTTTTTTCCCGTCGTTTGAGAGCACGAAGTTGGTGTGCTGATAGTTGTTGGTGAATTGGATCTTCTCTCGGGTTTTTTTTGGTTTGTGAAGAGAAAAATAATACAAAATGTCACCTTTTTGCTTACACGACGCGGAAAAAGCACCGAGCTTCTGTGTGCATGTCTCTCTCTCTCTGTGTGTGTGCGTGCGCGATTGCCATGCGTCAACAACACCGATCGCGAAAACAGCGAGGCCTCGGCCTCAAAATCACGAACAAAGCCAGTGGGTTGTGTGCGTGATTGTTTGTCCGCTAGGGTCCGCCAGGATCCTCAGGAACCTCAGGATCCGCAGGATCCGCAGGATCCGCATGATCCGCCAGAATTCGTAAAAATAACGCAACAGAATTTCGATCTTCCCTCCATCGCTCTCTCCTCTTCGCTCCACCGCACTACAACACATTCGCACCACGCACACGCCACAACCCCTTTCCTTTGACACACTTCGTTCGGCAATTCCGAGAAGCGACACAAGGTGCGATATTATCTCTTTCCGCGCACTGTCACGGGTACCTCACGCACAAGGCAGGGAGAACTTGTCTGTTCAAGCCTGTGGATCTGACCACCCTCGTCTTGCCGGCATTGCGAAAACAGACGGCCAGTGGCATGGGGACGCCTTTTGCGAACGCTTCCTCTGTCGAAGAATACGCCAAGCTCCTCGCGTCGGGCACTGACCCAGACCAAGTGCAGGATGACGGATCCAACGCTTTTTTCTCATGCTACTGCGAGTTTGAGAAAAACGACAATCTTTCGTACTACAGAAGCGTCATTCGTTTGCTGCTTGACCACGGTGCCAACCTGAATCGCGTAGATCTGTACGGCCAAACCGCCCTGCAAAAATCAGAGTCGGACGCCTTTTCGGTAGCTATGCTTGAGGCGGGAGCTTCGGTGCGTAGCACGCCGAGGCTAGACAATTTTAATACAGACTCCGTGCTTGTCAGCAGTTGTCGAAAGGGCCATGTTGCCGCCGCCGAGTACTTGATTAAAGAGTTGGGGGTATCTTCAAGCGCCTTTCTGGGCAGAGGCACCGCTCTGCACCACCTGCTGTACGGAGCGCCCTTGCTAGGTGATTTTGCTGCTGTCGAGAAGGGGATGGAGATTATTGTGCGGCACACCACTTGCTTAGACCAGAGAGACTTCTTGGGACGTACGCCGCTGTATCTCGTGTACGAGGGCAGCAGCATGGCCCAAATTTTGCTTGAAAGTGGTGCCGATCTTACCGCAAAAATACCGCGAGGGTGGTGGTTCCACCGCGAGGTTTTCGACTCCATGCTCAATGGTAAAATAACGACTAATGATTCCGAATTCACGAAGGGAAGGTCTTGGGAGATGGTACAGCACTCCGTGCACTACCGTTCGCCCGATGTGCTGCGACTGTTGCTGAACCGCGGTGCCGCTGTCGACGCCCTTGATAGTGATGGAAACACGCCGCTGATGCGGCTGTTGCTGGGGAGTAGTCTGAGCGCGCACGTCCACGAGGTATTTGAAATCCTGCTTTCCTTCGGGGCGTCGTGTGTAGCTCGCAATTACGCGGGCGAGGCCGTGGTCGACATGCCGCTGGCGACCCGCTACCCTTTGCTGATGTCGCGTCTGCGGGAACGGGGGAGGGAGCAAAATTGGAGCAGGAGGCGTAGCGTGTTTCTCATTTTTGCCAGGGGTGGCGATGGCGAACTTGGGGCGTTCAAGGGTCTAGATGCATCTTGTGGATTCGTACGACACATCGTAGAGTACGTGTGAAAAAAAATGTTTACCCATGTTGAGAAAAATGATTGCTTCTGTAAACGGAGTGCTGCGGGTTTTAGCTGCGTACGTGAACCTCATCACACTAGCCTCGCTATTACAAATGTCTACGGAAACAACACAGCGCTTTGCGAAGTACCCTGCCGTAAAAGCAGCCATGCTGTTTTCCTTCGCCTTTTCTGTAATACCGCACAAAGCACCATGCTTAGTGGCGACGCTACTATTCTTCGTATTCGAAGTCACGAATTTTGTGACAGATGCCGCATCGACTATCAAATTGCACGGGGACAAATAAATTTTGTTGCTATGTGATATAAAACACCATGGCAACACCCAACTTTTTTGAGCAGTTGGAAGATTTCTTGCCCATTCACGTGTCCCCGGTGCCGAGCTACATACACGCCTTCCTCGCGGTCATTGTTGCCGCTGTCGTTTCCTACTACCTCGGCGAGAAGTTGATTGTGTCCGACTTTACACGAGACGGAAGTGTGTCGGAGACCGAGGAGCGCGCCAAAAAGTACATACGAGTAGGCACATCAGCGTTGGTAACACTGTTTGTAGCTGACACCGTCTTTTCCGTGTCTTTTAAACTCAGGGGATTCCGCACGAACAAAAAGCACTTCACGTACCGCCGATGGTTCCCGTCGCTGTACTCTTGAACGAACTCGGCACCGTTGCTTCTCACTTCTCGAGTGCCTTAATGACAACGGGGAGCATGACAAAGAACATACATAAGATGTGTGTCATCACCAAGACTTTTGCCTTTGGCGTCTTCGGTAACACATCTCCGTATCCTACGCTCGAAGCTGTTACGGTACTGAAGTAGTAGGCGTCAAGCACGGACTCAAAACCAAAGTGTGTCTGTGCCTCGTCTTGATCGACGTGCCAGTACATTTCGGCGAAGACAACAACCAAGATCAGATTGGAAAGAATTCCACCGACAAGTGCCGTGTCAATCAGCGGGCGGAAAGAAACGATCTCGGAGACGGCACCGCTGCGAAACAGGCTTTTGATGGCCATCGCCATGGCACATGCGACAAGGAACCGCCGAGACGTCATTTTGGTGTTTCGCTGTAACTTTAGGCACAGATAATATATGCAATTGTCACAATCATGTTGCCGTGGTGCGAGAGCCACCGTCCTTTGAATCTTGTGGATGTGTGTGGCAACGACGATGTACGTAGAGCGTTGCTATCGTTCAAGACGATCGCGTCACTTCCGCACTTGATCCTGCACGGGCCTCCGGGCTCGGGCAAAACCTCGTCTATACTAGCCTTGGGGCGTTCCTTTTTTGGGAAGAAGAGCGTCGCAACCATGGTGTTGGAGCTGAACGCGGGAGACGTGAGGGGTGTCGAGACAATGCGGAATCAGATTCAGTTTTTCACCAAGTGTTCTGCCGTGACCGAGTCCGTCCACGATGGGATAGGAATCAAGTTGGTTATCCTGGACGAGGCGGACGGACTGACTCACCACGCGCAGTGCGCGCTGCGGCACCTAATCGAAACCTCGGGAGAGCGTGTGCGATTTTGCCTTTGCTGCAATTACATCAATAAGCTATCCTCTGGTCTGCGTTCGAGATGCACGTCGTTCCGTTTTTCTGGGTTAGGAAAAGACCAGCTCTATCGCACCGTGCAGACGGTAGCGGCAAAAGAAGGAATACTGTTGTCGTGTCGGGACACAGACGCCATCGTTAGTGCGAGCTCTGGGGATGCGCGTCAAGCCATAAACCTCTTGCAGGGCCACGCACTTGGTCGCCAGTCGCAGAGAAAGGAGGATCATGCGCACCCCGTGTACGAGCTATGCGGGCTACCGTCGCCCTCTCAGGTCGCCCTTCTCTTCGATTCGCTACTCACGGAACGGTTTTCCGTTGCGCATGAACTGCTAGCGGACCTTGTGCACGAAAAGCAGTACTCGCTGGCCCAAGTTCTTGCACCGCTCGTAGATAAAATCATGGCGTGTGACAACACCGATGAATGTGAGGATGTACGTTCCGAAAGGGCGGGGGGTGTGATTTCGGCGCTTGCCGATGTCGAGCTTTGTCTATCACAGGGCGGGTCGGAGTCTCTTGCCGTCGGCGCCGTCGTCGGTGCCTTTCATTCCAATTCTAATTCTGTCGCGTTGTAAGGGGTCCCGTTTTTGCGTTTTTGCGAAAAACGCGAAGAATTCCTCCATGCCGTCGTCGTTTATGCTGTCAGAAATAAAATATTGCTAAAGAGTAAATAGCATGGTTCGATTCAGCCGTGTACCACTGCTTCTTTCCTACGGCGTGTGGGGAGCCAAAGCCAACAATACGCCCATACCGAAACCGGTTTGTGATGCGTCCAAGAACGTATCCGTACGCTACAGCTCAACTTCTCAGCGCGTATACTTGGAATCCCTCGACGGCACCCGGGGAGGTTGTGCGACCCCCACGAGCGTATACGAAGCCCTTGGTGTCACAAGTCCTCTGTATCCCCTCGAAACTCCGGGGGAGTGGATGCTCGAAGAATCACTGTACGTACTGGATGGCATAGTGTTTAACGTGTACGGCTCCGATATCGGGGGAGACTGCGACTATCTCAAGTTGCACAGCTCGGCCGCAACGATCGTCAACGTCAGGGCGCACGGCGGGTCGCTCGATGTCATGAACACAAAGATCACCTCTTGGGACCCTTCTACGTCCGACGTAGACAGCGACTGGGGCGACGGAAGGTCCTACTTGAGTGCTATTTCGGAGGTGTTGCTCGATCCTTCTGAAACGTGCGAAGGTGTGGCAAAAAACACCATGGGCGAGGCGCGCATGGATATTGAAAACAGCGAAATCGCATATCTTGGGTACGAGGCCGCCGAAAGTTGGGGCATTTCGTGGAAGTTGAGGGGTATATGTAAGGACAAGTCCAACCGCCCGAGTTACGAAGGCATCGGTGTATACGGAAACCTGCTGGGCAGCAACGTTCATCATCTGTACTACGGACACTACGGCTACGCACAACTGTACTCCCTGCTGAGCGGAAACAAAGTGCACGACAATGAAGTATACGGCTTCGACCCTCACGACGATTCCATCAACATAACCATTTCTGACAACGAGGTCTACAACAATTTTCACCACGGCGTGATTTTTTCAAAGTACTGCCACAACACGAGAGTCACCCGCAACCATGTTCATGACAACGGCGGCGTTGGGATTTTCCCTCACTACGTATCCGACAACGCCCTGATAGCGCACAACATCGTGGAGCAGAACGGGGACAGTGGGATCGCTTTCCTAGAGTCATCGGACGGTCTCGTGTACAACAACACGCTGACCAACAATGTGCATGGTATAAGGTTTTCTGTAGGCTCCCGGAACAATGTGGTGGCCGGCAACACGTTAGAGGGCCACCAGGGCTACGATGTTTACCAGTACGCCGGTAACGACCCCGTGGCCGAGGTTGAGAGCGCGAGCCCCACTGCCAACGTGTTCTATGCCAACAGGTTTGCCGGCAACGTGGGCGGGGCTCGTTTAGACGATTCAGTGGACACACAACTTGTCGCGAATGTCGTTGGGGACTGGGCTGGTTTTGAGTTCAGGGACAGCTCCAATACTTTGATTGTGGGTAACAGCTTTCCAGAGGACATGACACACAGCTCAAGCAGCTCGTGTTTCAATGCCGCATCGGACGTGAGCTTTGGGGACGGCTGCAGCGGCGATGCGATTTCTAAACCGTTCGGTCAGGAGGACCTCGCGCGTATGATTGACAGCAACGAGGGGGTGGTAGTTAGTTCAGGTGGTGGTGCCACCACACAGGCACCCTCCGATCTACTATCCCATGCGCCGTTGACGTCAGGCAGCGGCAACGACAGCGGTAGTGGGAGCGGCAGCGGCAGCGCATCTCCTACTGGCTTGTTTATCACCACTGCTCCGACCGCATCGACCAGGCCTACGCCCACACCTACGGCGATACAGGGCTCCGGTGGCGGCATCACCTCCCCCGCTTCACCAACTACTGGTTATAGCGAGGGTGGTAGCGACGAAAGGAGTTTGCCGGGAAGCGGGGGCGGGGGAGGGGGAGGGGGAGGGGGAGGAGGCACCGATGGCACCGATAGCTCGGACGCGGACGACGCGGACGACGCGGACGACGCGGACGACGAGTTTAGTACAGTGTCGCCTACCCCAAGCCCGGGCATTCCCGGTGTCCCGGGCATCTCTATTCCAGAAGAGGACGACGATTCGATCGCGGACGCCAACGGTGGGGGCGCATCATCACGCGTCATTTTTGGCGTGATGGGCGGCGGGGTCTGTGTTGCCTCCGCGATAGCTTATATCGCAATGTAAAACAATGTACAGTTCTCGTTTTTTTGTATGTACTCGTGAATGTAACAGTAAACCAGCACCAATCCAGTGACTAATTTTACCCCCTCGCCATTCTGAGAAACTCTGTGTCTAGACCAGCTTCCCTGCAGGTAGCAGCGACATCAATCTTCGCGCTTCCTGCCGCGGGCACGAAAACTTTTTTGTAAAGCTCGATCTCGGCGGACCCACTGACACACCTTGCAAGCTCTTGTACGACGCTAATGAACTCGGTGGGGCTGGCGAACGAGTGGGTCCTCTCTACCAACCACTCGAGGCACGAAGGAAAGTCTTTTACTGACCGCCTTACCAGCCTCATCATGCTCTCCTGATTTATGCTCTGGGCGACCTCTACGGCGACTCTGCTCTCGCTGACAGGGCTACTTGCATCGCAAACGACCCCGCTGACCGCGCCATGAAAGAACCCATTCCCGGAGCCGGTACCCTTTCTCTGTTCGGCGCGAAAGGCGTCGAAGAAGACTTTGTGTACACCCGATGTCTGTCCGACCAACGCACCGTGAAGCAAGTAGCAATCGTCTCGAGAGGAAATCAGCGGGTACACGTCTACCAACCACTCGAGGGATGAAGGGGTGTCTCCTCCCTCCTGCCTTACCAACCTCATCATGCTCTCCTGAATGATGCTCTGGGCGACCTCTACGGCGACACCGCTTGCATCCCGAACGACCCTGCTAACCGCACCATGAAAGAAGCCATCCCCGCCGCCGGTGCCCTCTTCCTTTTCGGCACGAAAGGCGTTGAAGAAGTGGTTGTAAACAGACGTCCTTCCCAATAGTGCTTCATGGAGCAAGGTGCAATCGTCTCTGGAGGAAATACATCGGTACACGGACGCCAACCAGCACGGTATAGTGTTGCTCCTCTCACCCTGCTTCTCTGTAGCCGCCCTTATGACAACATCGTTAGCACTCCCGACACTCAGTCGCCCGACCTTCTCCAGAAGAGTCTCCATGCTGATGGACCCGGTGTCCCACAAACTCTTAAAATGCGGCTGCAAGTCAACCCCTTCCAACGTTTTTACGAGTCCAGCCGCCTTGATACAATCTTCGCCGTGCACGAACCTGAAACAGTATGGTCTTAACCATGAGGGAATGTCCTCCAAAAACTTATACAGAGTCTTCCCCGACTCCCGTTCAATCTGTCTCTTCAAATCGACCGTCCTGCGCGCGTCCGACCACTCGTCAACGTCTTTGGCGGGTTGTCCAAGCACCTTGCTGGTCTGCCTCGCGCTCTCGATTTCGTCTTTGTTGTTCTCGAGATAATATTCCAACGTCTTCTCCCTCGGGTACGCGACTGCTTCGTTTTCTCCAAAAACGAATTCTTCCTTGACGGCAAAAAAGTAAAGGCACGGGTCTGTCTCCTTTTTTATGGTACCACACACGGGAGGACCATTATTCTTACGGTCGTCACCCTTGTTGATGGGCCGCCCACTACCGAATTTCTTCGTGTGACACATGTGTGCGACGTCTAGGAGGGGTACCATGTCCAGATCAATACCATGCATGTCGAGGCGGGCCTCTTTGCTTTTCCAACAACTCGGGCAGGCTGGTATGCCGTACCGCAATGCCACTATCGCCCTCGAAGATTTGTCCTTACCCGGACAATCTTTCGAGCAAAGCATGCACTTCCCGTTGACCGCAGCATTGGTGTATGCCTCGCCTACAAGCAAGCGGTTTGAGTCTCCCGATTCTCTCCATGTGGATTCGAGGCTTCTGGGGAGGAACTGGGAAAAAGCATACGGTTTCGCTTGGCCCTTGGCACCGACCTTCCTCGCCGCTGGGTAGTTATTTTCCATGACAGGCGGGCTGCACTGGTTGAAACTTTTGCTCAGACAAAAGACCGCCTTGACCATGTCCTCTACACCAAGGTAGCGTAAGTTGTTGCGGAGGAGCCACTGTCCGAGGAACTCTGGAGATGCTAATGCGACGATACCTGGGGAAACGCATGGGGAAGAAGTATTGCAGCTGTGACATCTAGGTGGTTTGGTTTCATCGAGGAATTGCACTCACATAATCCGGCGGGGAAAAACTTTTAGGACACCGTCCCCTCACCTGGGTACGGCCCATCTGCACTTTCCGCGCCACGCCGTCCTCCGCCTGCCTCGGCCGAGTTCGCCTCTCCCGCCTTTCTCTTTCCCGCTGGCATCGTGACCACCGTGCTCTCTTTCTCTCCCTCTCTCCCTCTCTTTTTCTCTCTCTCTCTCTCTCTCTCTCTCTCCTCTCTCCGCGCGCGACCCTTCTAGTTATAGTTCCATGATTTTGTCAACGCGGCGCAATTTTTGCAAAATGTAAAATGTTCAACAGGAAGAGCCACTGTTGCTCGCAGACACAGAACCCACGAGATCCAGCCAAGATCTCGAGCACTCACCCACTGTCCAGCACTCGGATCGTCTTGTATTACCCGTTTGCGTCGCTGCAACGAGGTAAGCTTCTCCCACGAGGCTTGTATCCCACGAGGCTTGTATCCCACGAGGCTTGTAGCAGATGTTGGAATATATTTTTCGCTGTTGCTTCCACTGGTGCTACTGTTTCAGCATATGCTTTGAAGGCTTCGGGGATCGTTGCTTAGAGTGAAGATGAGACAAACAAGGAGCAGACGTGTGTTATCATCCCACCTTCGTGAGGATCCGGGCGTGTCCTCCCGGATCGCGCTTGATGCTCTCGAAGATCTTCTCATTTTCATTTTTGTCTGTCTATGTCTCAACTCGTTTTCTACCCGTCATTTTTGTGAATTTTCAAATACGCAGAGGATGCCGCGCCCGTTTGCCGAGGACAGCTGTGGCCTCAAGTGCTACTATGGCACTACGTACTGCCACCCTGTTTTCTGCAAAAAACATAAGCAACCTGGAGTGGTGAATGGAAATAGCATGGTGTGCGACCACCCCGATGGTTGCCTGGCTCAACCATCGCACACCACACGCAGCAGGGACAAGATGTACTGCGTCCCACATGCACAGATGGTTGGTGGCACGATTCCGCTCAAGAACCTGCGGCCGCTGACTACGAGGCCCATGTCCAAACGCACAGTCGCTGTCTCCCGCAGTCTCATCGGCAACAGCGGTCAGCAAACCAAGGTAAGAGTCATCCTAACCAATGTGTTTAAATATCGCGAACCGTAACTTTTTGCCCATCCATGATAAAGTATTCTCCGTCGCTGTAAGGTGTTCCCCCGACCGAGATTTGTCCGGACGCTTGATCAAATCCGACATCAACGAACGTGGCGTCGGATAGCGTGAGCGTCGCGTCTTGAACGTCGGTGACGGCCGGGTCGAACGGTAGCAGTAGCGCGCTGACTCCAGCAATACTGATGTCGCCACCCCTGTTGACAAATGTTGTTGTAGTTGGCGCGCCATTGACGGCGACTCCCACTCTGTCTCCTGTGGTGAAGAGGTCGTTGGTCGCCGCCTCCACTTCTGGTCCGGCCTCGGTAATGTCGTAGACATCTCCAAACAAAAAGCTATCTTTTGTCTCCGGCCTTACGATTGGAATCTTATCAGTGGCCACCGTCTCGACGACCGTCAGCGCGTCGCTGTAGTGCAGAGTGTTGGTACCGGTGTTCGCATACGTGAGGTAGACGACGGTGTTATCGGTTGCCAGGCCGAAGTCGGTGAAGTATGGTGCAGAAACCTGGCCGGTGTGCACGCTCAGGTGCGTGTACTCTGGGTCTTTGCCCCCGATGTTGGCATACACGAAGTCCCAGTCATACGTCCCGCTCAAAACGAAGTAGGGCAAGTCCGTGAAGTCGGGGTGGTACACCAACATGTTGTCCACAACCATGACGTTCGACCCGTTGTCGGAGCTGTACGTCATACCGAAGTTCGGGACCACAGTTACCTGGAGATTCACAGGGGTAACATTCCGGACACCGTCCACAGATTTGTCAACGGTGCCTTGCATGGCCACGACGGACAATGTTAGACTAAATTGGATACCAGAGTATCCATCGATTATACCTATCATTCCCCCGGACGCGTAATCCCCCGTCACGTCGCCTCGCATGTAGTTCAGGAGTCTCGTGTGGTCCGAATTTGAAGAGAAGCAATGATTGCTTCCAATTATGCCCCCGGCAGCATAGTCAGATTTCAGGTTCCCCACCATGCTATTGACAGCTAAATCTATTACCATGTTTCCATACGCGAATCCACATATGCCTCCGCAACCGGAATCTGGCGATGAGGTTTCCGGGTTAAAAACCTGCCCGATCATATCGCCTGTCATTGCGTTTAAACACTTGGACAGCGTGCTGTTTAGGCACCATCCGACGATACCTCCAACTCCGTTCCCCGTGATGCCTCCGGGAAAGGTTGCGAGGTTGCGACAATGGGACAGCGTCGCCGAATTGATGTACCCGGCGATACCGCCCACGTTACCGGCGGCGTCTGGGATACCAATCGTCCCAAGAATACTCAGGCCATCCAACGTACCTCCCGTTACCATCCCAAGCAATCCCCCCACTGTGTTGCCACGACTGACACTTCCTTGTGAAAAGTTTCCTTCGACGTCGGTCACCACCGAATTCTTCAAGGTTCCGCATAGGAATCCGCTTCTCGCTCCTCCCAAAGTTTGTGCCCAGACTCCTGCGAGGCGGACGTGTTCCAGCGTGGCCCCATCACAACACCCGAACAATCCTGCATCATATACTTGTAGGTTTCCGGTGTACTTCCAGTTCGAGATGGTAAATAGACCACCGTTGTACTCTCCCGTGAATTTATTGGTATCAGCATTCTTTCCAATCGGAACAATGCTCGCGTGGTCGTTCACCAGGTCAATGTCGCTCGTCTGCAGATAGGACGATGCAAGGTAGTCGGTGGGCGGAGTTCCTTCATTCGTGTACAACGTGCCCTGATTCATTACCTGTAGCAGGTGCTGGTTCGATTCCACGAGGTACTTGCCGTCGCCATTTTTTACCCATGTGACGGACATTTTGCTTTGGTTTGTCTTTAGAATAGGGAAATAAAATAAAAGGTAAAACGTGGAACAAGTGTAACCAAAATGCCTGTGGAATTTTCCGAGACCCACTGTTGTCGTTTGCGTGATCAGTACGAGAAAATAATGTTTTTACAATCTTTCAAAAAAAAGTTTCAAAAAATCTTATCACTTCAAGTTCAACTTGGGGTCGGGCAAAATTCAAGGGGAAGGTCACTTGATCAACTTCAACATCCACAAGGGTTTCCGCCAAGTCTCCCCGAGGGTTTTGGTTTTCGGAACGGGGGGATGAACACCAAAAACAAATGCACGTACGTACGCACGTACGCACGCGCATTTTACACGTCCGCACATCCGCATATTTGCGCGATGGCCGCAGTGTGGACCAATGAGTGGCACAAGTCTGACAACCGCTCCCTGGAAATTAACTTCCCCCTTCGTCTACATACACATCGGTGCCCTTTTCCCCCTCCCCCCCCTTTCTTTCACGCAGAAAAATTTGAGAAAGCAGCGAGCCGGAGCGAGCTCTGCTCGTGTCACACGATATGCGGCGACGCCTGCGGCAACTACCGCCCAGACGCCCGCACCCCACACTGCCCCGGTTCCGGCTCCGGCTCCGACCGAAGAGAGGGGCTTGCCTGAGTCATCTGTCCCTCCTGCTCCGCCGACGCACCACACACCTGTGAGTTCCAATGCGCACAAACGCATACGCGTGCGAAATGTTGTGAAAGGCAACATGCGTTACTGTTACGTCCGAACACTAGCTCGTTCATCGACGGGGACTTTCTTATGAGCGGACCGGTACTCTATCTTTGTTGACAAGAACACAGGCAACGCAAAAAAATATATTGACTAAGGGTTTAGGGTTATGGTTGAGTACTCTTTACGAACCGGTCGCCCCTTGAAATCATGCCCGAAAGGATACGAGAGAAATCCAGAGACGAATCGAATATGCAAAAAATGTAAATCAATTTCGGTTGTTAGGACAAAAAAGACTGTGCCAATCCAGAAGACAGTGGCCGAAACCACGAAAAAAACGTGGAATGAAATGATTCAGGCGTGGAAATCTGGTAGGAAGTTGCCTGCTGTGAAGGGAAGTGTGTTTTGGGAAACATCAGTCGCAAAGGATGGCGGGGAAAGCTACTACCACGAAAAAACAAAGTCTGCGGCGATGCAACTTCCAATGACCCTTCCGGCCGATCCGATCACCTTCAAAAAATACATCAAAGGAAAGAAGTCACCTACGAGTTTTTTTAGCACGGGACGTCCACCCACCCTTCTAGTTGTCCCCCCTAATACGGGTAAAAATTTTTCTCACCTTGGCACATTTTACTGCAATAGTACAAAGGATGAGAAACGCGCTTTGTGGAAAAAAGTAGCAATCGAGCTCGAGAAAAAACTGAAGAAAGGAGAGAAGGTTTACGTGAGCACACATGGTCTCGGCGTCAGCTGGTTACACATTCGGCTTTCATCAACGCCAAAATACTTCCACACCTCATTAAAAAATTCGTAATTGCCCAAATGGCGCTCAAACAGGGAACAAACCGTCAGAGAAATCGGTTGCGCAAGCGAGAAAACCTCTCCGCGGAGGATGACATCGCGAACTTTCTACCTACCAACTTTTTAAATTAATATCCGTTTTTGTATCACAGAGTGAAGGAGAGGGTGCAAACGACAGCAAGGAAACTGTCGCGGCACCTGCGGCACCTGCGGCCCCTGGGGCACCTGCGGCTCCTGCGGCTCCTGCGGCCCCTACCGATGGGTATCAAATCCCGGACCTCTCTGAGCAGGTGCGTACAGTTGTGTGATTTTCTGCACTCTAGATACTCAATAATACTATACATCAACAAGCCAATGCACACACACATACATACATCCACAAACGTACCAGGACGCTGGCGCCGTGCACGAGTCCGGCGAGACGACCGAGTCGGACTACGAGTTCAGGAGGCAGGGTGAAGACCACCCGCGCTCTGTCAGTGCTCTGGTGAGGTTGTTTGCGCTCACTATTGTCCTTTTATATTACGTACTTAGTCTCAGGAAATCCTGGTTACCCTTGTAGTTGAGTGCAGCAACGGTATCAGCAACAATTTGTTCTTTCATCCATCCTTTTTTTTGCCGTGTGACACAGAACAATCTTCGCGGCTGCGTCTAGGAGCGAGCTCCATGCGGCAACAAAGGGACGGGCCTGCACGTCTACGTCTGCGGGCGCCACATATTGGCGCAAAATTATGTTGTGTAATAGGTATACTATGCCTTTGACTTACGATAACTGCGAGCCATTTCTCCCACTAAAGGACGGGGACCGGGCCACGGTAATAAAAGTGTTTGACGGGGATACCGTCACTGTCGCATGGAAGGACGCCGACGACAAGAACGTTCGGGTGTCTTGCCGTCTGCTCGGCATAGACACGCCCGAGATAAGGAGATCATCAGAGCACGAGAAGGCGCTTGCCATTAAAGCAAGGGACCGCCTGCGTTCATTTGTCATGGGCAAGGTAGTCACCATTCGGCGACCGGGCAAGGAAAAGTACGGAAGGGTGTTGGCAGATTTGGAAACGGCTGGGTGTGACTCGGTGGCAGACTATATGCTCGAGGACCGAGAGGTGTGTAGGCCGTACCAGGGGGGAAGGAAGGCCGGATGGTGAAATTGGAAAAAAAGCGGCGCGCCCGCGAAGCGCAACGACTTTCCCGGGATCATCGGGATCGGGTATCATCGCGCCTCGTTTGGCCCCGGGACAGAGCGCGCGCCGGGCTTAAGTTTACACCAATATTCGAGCCTTTCCACTTCCAATTTTTATTTCGCACGTAAAAGGGGCACCAATGCAAATTAAAATGTTTTCAGTAAATATTAATCAATGTTGTTTTCAAGCAAAGTTCGTTTTGGAGCCCTTGGTGTGTTTGCGCTCCTCGGTCTGTGGGTGGTTCAGGCGTCGTCGGAGTGCGACTGCCGCACGCCGGCACCGACGGCCGCTACGCCCTGGACGCTAGCCCCGACGCCCTCGGGCGGGGAGACGCGAACGATTACGATAGACAACAGCTGCTCTTTTGACGTGAATGTGGGCTTCACGGGAGGGTTCGCGGGGCCGACGCCTTGCGCGCAAAACCAGGCCGATTTCGATGGCCGATGCTTTTGGGATCTGGCGTTGCCGTCCGATTTCTTGGAGGCAGGAGAAACCATGTCGATACAGATTGATAAAGGTGATGATTCTCCCGATAATGATGTGATATGGAGCGGAGCCATGTACGGCATACAGTCTCCCTACGTGGACACAGCGTGTCATGGAGAGTGTGGTGCTAACAAAGGCCCCTCTGGCACCGTGACTCTCGCCGAATTCACCATGCTCACGCATAACCTAACTTACTACGATGTGAGCCACGTACACGGGGCGAACATACCAATGCAGTTTGGTCCTTCTGCTAGTGTGAAAAATAGTTACAGAAATGGCGTGGCCGGGGGCGATTGTAGTTGGTTTTTTGAGCCACCACAAAAGTTCCGCAAATATCTGATTGAGGTCAAAGAGGCCCACGGAACTTGCTCGGAAGACGACGAGTGCGACTCCGGGGAGGTTTGTGGCGCGTCCTTCGCTGAAGACGAACCGGTGTACGGCACGTGCGGTGTGCTTTTTGGATATTTGAACGCTCACACGAACTGCATCGCGGGCTCTCAGGGCTACCCGTTTTTTTGCGAGCTATACCACGACCTGTACGCCTGCTCCGGTCAGTATAGCGACTCAGGTTACAGCCAACACGTAACGGGGAGCGAGAACGTGTGTGGCTGTACGGACTACAGCGACTTGGGGTTGGAGTCCTCCTTTCCGTGCATCAACGCCAATCCTCTGTGGTTAGAAAAGGCTTACCCTTGGATAGAGTACGTGAAGAAAGGGTGTGTTTCCGCGTACGAGTACGCTTTTTCGGATAGCACATCGACCTTCACATCCGAGTCTCATGCGTTTAACCTAGTGCTGTGCCCGGGGGACAGCGAACAAGCTTTCTACGCCTGAGTTTTATACTTCATGCCAGTGTCCGAGCGCACGGCAGCCCGGGCACAGGCATCCACGCGTGCGTTCCAGTAGCTGTGGTGGTCGGTTCCGTCGGTGTGAGCCTTCACGTGAGTAAATGTGATTGTCCTTTTTGAAGTTTGGGAGTCTAGTTTTTGAATTAAGTCAAGGTTCTTGATCGGTTTCTTGTCTGCTTTCACCCAATTGTTCTTGCGCCAGGTCTCAATCCACTTGTTCATGCTGTTCACCAGTAACATTGAGTCTGTGTAGATGTGCAGTGGCCGGCGTCTCTCGGGATCAATGCTGTCGGCCTGCTCCCCGGCTTTGATGGCCGCAAAGTACTCTGCTCGATTCGACGTCCTGGGGGAAGCCGGGTCGAGGTAAAACGCGCGGTCCCCGAATTCAGCAACGGGCCACACTGTTGCCGAGGATGCTTTGCCGAGCTGGGGGATGCAACTTCCATCCGTGAAAACGATTAGTGGTGGCTCCATGGCTTGCTTGCTTACAAAGTGAAAACAAAATAAGTTGGAGGGAAGTAAGCCCACGCGCCTCACAAGCACAGGATGGCGAACAAGAAAAAACACTCCGCGGAACACAAGGCCAAGATCAAAACAAGAAAGGCCCGAAGCTCGCCCGAGCCCGACATTTGGAACGGGTGCATAGCGTCGCAGCTGCGCGAAGACCTTAGGGGGAAAGTGTCGTACATGCAAATCAACGGGGAAGGGCCGGTCGAACCCGTAGCTGATTTTGAAACGCTTGCAAAGATGGCCAAGCTTCTCAGGAAGGAAGGCGCGGCCGAATTGTTTAAATGAAAGATGAGATAATATATTTACGCCAAACAACGAACTTGAAAACCGTGCCCACTGCGTTCAAAAGCTCCAGAAATAAAAAAACAAGGTCTTCAGCAATGGTCAAGTGCAAAACGGCGAACTGTCGCAAGAAGGCCTCGTACGGGAAAGCATACCGAAAACCAATGTTTTGTAAGCCTCATTGCACAGAAGGACAATGGAACGTCGTAGCAAAGAGATGTGAAGCCGAGAGATGCCCGAAACAACCATCTTTCGGCCTCGTCGTGGGAAAGCCTCTCTCGTGCGGTGCACACAAGCTTGATGGCTACGTTAACGTCAAGAGCAAGAGATGCGAAGCCGAGAGATGCCCGAAACAACCAGCTTTCGGCCTCGTCGTGGGAAAGCCTCTCTCGTGCGGTGCACACAAGCTTGATGGCTACGTTAACGTCAATAGCAAAAGATGCGAGTCCGACGGATGCCCAAAACAACCATCTTTCGGCCTCGTCGTGGGAAAGCCTCTCTCGTGCGATGCACACAAGCTTGATGGCTACGTTAACGTCAATAGCAAAAGATGCGAGTCCGACGGATGCCC
>JAMASZ010000349.1 GCA_023301585.1 Alphaproteobacteria bacterium
TCCTTCACTTCGACATCACCAATTTTAACAATAATATCTGCCTGTAGGAACAAACCAATCATGCTCATGTCATGACCTGCTGCTGCGCTGCCAGCAACATTAATGCTATCGACTGCTCTATCTATTGGGGCTGCCATCTTCAATTTTCCTTTGTGCTAATTCTCTACTTTAAACTCTAAAAACTTTTCTCTTAATTCTTCTGGTATCTTGGTTGGTTTTCCAGTTGCATCGATGCAAACCAAAGTAACCTCCATATTAAATACAGATGAATTTTGTCTAAAAATAGACTGATTCATGACAAATGAGGAGTTTTTCATCTTAATTACACTTGTTTCCACACGTAAAAGCTCATCTAGCGTCACCATCTTTTCATAATTAGCGTTTAAATTAGCAACAACAAAGCCAAACCCAAGCTTTTCAAACAGCTCAGAACAAGGATAACCAATCTCACGCATTAAATCAGAACGCCCACGTTCACAGAAATTAATGAAATTTCCATGATACATAATCCCACCAGAGTCAGTATCTTCGTAATAGACGCGGTATTCTGAGTTAAATTTTTTACTCATTTTCTTTTCCTCCTCGATTAAGACGGTAGATTGTCACCATATGTGCCATCAAAACAAACACTTCTGTTGTAATTCCTCCAATTGAAACTACATAAATATTATGTGTAAGCCAAAAAAGACTGCCTATAACACATGCCACACGAAACTTAATACCTGACAACAAAAACATGCCTACACACCCTACAATAGAGGCGACAAGAGGTAAAATATCAATCCATGAGTTATATGTTGTAACTCCTGCTATCAAATATATAACAACAAACGCCCCAAACAATTTTTGAGATTTATGGAATTTAATTGATAGCGCTACGCGGAAGATATTGATTATATTTATAGTCATCGCCGTCATCGCGCCAAGCATATAAAAATGAATAGCAAACAAGGAACAACCAACCATAAGGATGAGCTTTGCTTTGACATCTGACACTGAAAAATAACCAAGAACAATAAAAACACTGGCAATAATACTAAACCATTGTGCTACCTGCTCTTCGCTCATCAAATCACCGTTCTTGTTTTTTGTTATCCAACGTTAAACGATAGATTGTAATGGCGTTTGTGCTCAATACAAAGAGATTCGTAATTAAACCACCAATTGATTTTATTACTATGGAGTAACTCAGCCATAAAATTTCAATACCAAAAGCCATTAGTCTCATTTTAATTCCAGATAAAGTACACAAAGCAATAGTACTCAACGAACCTGATAGGATTGGCAGAAGGTCAGACGGTTTATCATAAACAATAAAACCAGCAACTAAATATAAGAATAAAAAGCTGAAGAGTACTTTTCTAGACTGCTCAAACTTAATTACAAAGAACGTACGAACAGCATTTAAAATCGCAACCGCTGCGCCAGCATAAGCTCCTAACAATATGTAATGGAACGAAAAAACTAGCGCACCACACATAACAAAAACTTTGAATAATTTGTCAGATTTACGTGAAAATGCAAAGATAACTAGGGCACTAGCAATCAACCCTACCCCTTGCGCAATTACATTAGAATCCAAGGCTAAGCACTTTCATCGTCTAATAAATTTGGTTGAACGATTACAGGTGATTTCTTTGGCTTTAACCCCAAATATTTATAGCCCTTTTCGCTCATCACGCGACCACGTGGCGTGCGTTGGATAAACCCTTGTTGCACCAAATAAGGTTCAATCACATCTTCAATCACATCACGCTGGTCAGACAGTACTGCGGCAATCGTTTCAACCCCAACAGGACCGCCACCATAATTCTCAACGATGCATTTCATATAACGCCTATCCATGGAATCTAGCCCTTGCGCATCAACGTCCATTTTTTGCATCGCCATATCCGCAATCGACTTATCTACCGCCTTTGCTTTCGCTACTTCCGCAAAATCACGCACGCGACGCGTTAAACGCCCTGCAATCCGTGGCGTTCCACGTGAACGCTTGGCAATTTCATGTGCGCCATCTTCAGTTAAATCCATATCTAAAATACGTCCAGAACGTTGAACAATATCAGTAAGTTCTTCAACATTATAAAACTCAAGACGTAGTGGAATACCAAAACGGTCGCGCAACGGATTGGTCAAAAGCCCACTTCGCGTCGTCGCACCTATCAAGGTAAATGGCGGTAAATCAATTTGAACAGAACGTGCAGCTGGTCCCTCACCGATAATTAAATCAAGCTTTCTATCTTCCATCGCAGGATAAAGAATTTCTTCTACATTACTGTTTAATCTATGAATTTCATCGATAAATAAAACGTCATGAGGCTGTAAATTTGTCAGTATCGCCGCCAAGTCACCCGCTTTACTAATGACAGGACCAGACGTCGCCCGAAAGCCGACCCCCATTTCCTTAGCAATAATTTGCGCGAGCGTTGTCTTTCCCAAACCTGGTGGACCAAATAACAAAACATGATCCATAGCATCGCCACGCTGTTTCGCTGCTTGAATGTAAACACTCAAATTCTCACATAAGGCTGGTTGCCCAATAAACTCAGAAAGCTGTAAAGGACGTAGCGGATTTTCTTCCATTACTTCCGCTTCATGAGGTAACACGTCCAATGCTTCATTTTTAGCTAATTCGCTCATAAGCTAAGCTCCTGCAACGCAAGACGTATCATGTCTGACAGCTCAATGTTTTCATTATCATTTTCCGCCTTTTGTTTAACTTGCATCACCGCGGCGTAAGCATCTGTGCGCTGATACCCAAGATTAATTAACGCAGAAACTGCATCTTGGTCTGCGCCTGCATGTGTCACAGGAATATCAATCGGCGCATTACTACCAGTCGCTCCTGCCACAGCAGTTTTCGCAGGTGCTTCAATCGCCATTTTTCCCGCTTTATCCTTCAACTCCGTGATAATACGCGCCGCTAGTTTGGG
>JAMASZ010000350.1 GCA_023301585.1 Alphaproteobacteria bacterium
AACGCTACAAAGAACTAGCGATGAAACATCACCCAGACCGCAATAAAGGTTGCCCAAAGTCCGAAGAACTTTTAAAACAAATTAACATTTCTTACACAGTGTTAAAGCTGGCCTTCACCCGTTTTGACCAACTAGAAGAAGCAGAGAACAAATAATGACTTCAGAGAAGAAAAAAGACGACAACGCTAACGCCAACAACTCTTTCGACATCACGAAAGTAGTGACCAAAGAAGGCAGGCATACCACCATTCCTGACATGCATTACGATGTACGTGAAACGTTCGGATTGGATATTGACTGGAAAGTTCCGGGTTTTAAAGAGCCGAACAGCAACGTGCCTGAGATAGACAAAAATTACTACTTCGACCACGACACGACCATGGCAATTCTCGCAGGATTCTCCGACAACCGCCGTGTCATGGTGCAAGGGTATCATGGGACAGGTAAATCCACCCATATTGAACAAGTCGCCGCCCGCCTAAACTGGCCGTGCGTTCGTATCAACATGGACTCTCATGTTTCGCGTATTGATTTACTGGGCAAGGACATGATTGTCCTGCAAGAAGGCAAACAAATCACGCGTTACCAAGAAGGCTTGCTTCCTTGGGCAATCCAAAACCCAGTGGCATTAGTGTTTGATGAATATGACGCAGGACGTCCAGATGTAATGTTCGTTATCCAGCGTGTTTTAGAAGCGGAAGGAAAACTAACACTCCTCGACCAAAACGTTGTTTTGCGCCCTCACCCAGCCTTTAGATTATTTGCGACGTCAAACACCGTTGGTTTAGGCGACACAACAGGTCTTTATCACGGTACACAGCAAATCAACCAAGCGCAGATGGACAGATGGAATATCGTAGCTCAATTGAACTACCTAAAACATGACATGGAAGTTGATATCATTGCAGCAAAGAATTCGGACATGGACAATGCCGAAGGGCGTGAAGTGATTGACGCAATGGTAAGACTTGCAGGCTTAACCCGCCAAGGCTTTATCAATGGTGACTTATCAACGCTTATGAGCCCTCGTACGGTTCTAAGTTGGGCGGAAAACTTTAGAATTTTCGGTGACCGCGAACTCGCCTTCCGTTATGCCTTCATGAACAAATGTGACGAACTGGAATGGACTACACTCAATGAATATTACCAAAGATGCTTTGGTGTTGAGCTGTTCGACAATGCTTAAAGATATACATCAAAAAATTCAGAACTCTAATATATACGCCAAAGCCTTAATCGTAGTCCTTTTGACAATTACACTAACGCGAATAGGGTATATCTGGACACCAGAGCGCGACCGTAGCTTCCCTCTGTTTATTTTTCTTTGTATCCTTTTAGGCGTCGTCATCGTTGTTCCAGTTTTTAGCGTTATATTTCCAAACAAAAACAAAACTGTGACTACTCAAGGTACCCATAAAATTACTGAGGGGCTAAAACTTGGTAACAAACGGCTATTATTTAAGGTTTTAATTGCAATTATATTATCACCTATACTGATGCTTGTAATGAACGCATATATTCCGTCCCCAACAGGTAAAGAGTTTATGACGCACGCGGTTATCCTTTTCATATTAAGTACAGTTATAATCTTCACACTTTGCCATATAATCCTTACAAAAGAAATCCGACAGCGTTTGTCGATAAAACTATTTGGTAAAATTCTATTAGTACTCTTTACTATTTGGGCATTATTCATTCCCAATTCGTTTTTAGATAAGGGGGCTAAACTTCTCTTTTTATTCACCCCCACTGCCTATCTATTAATTAGAACATTCTTCCCCAAGATGAATACCAAAATAAAACTGGCTATACTTTTATTCCCTGTTTATTTTTCAGCTATTTATTACTTATATGTATATTTCATTTGCAGTATAGGGCTTTGCTATATCTCGTGACCAACAGAAACAACCATTTTGAAAACTTCAAGGATGCGACAGCAGCAACGTTGCGGGCGATTGCGCGTAAGAAGAATTTTCAGGTTAATTATTCGGCTGTGGAGCGTGCTGACCGCCCTACTACACCTCAGGAAGATAATACGTCCCTGCCTATCCCTAATCAGGATTTAGAGCAAAACGATGTTTCAGTGACGCGAGGCGCGGCTGATGCGAAAGCGCTTCACCTACAACACCACACACAAAAATTACACCGTCATAATGCCCCAATGGAACTAACGGCACAGCATGTTTATGACGCGTTAGAGCAAGCAAGGTGTGAAGCCATTGGCGCCAACCAGATGCCTGGCGTTAAAGACAATCTCAGCACCCTCCTTCAGGAGAAAGGGCAGCGTTTGGGATATAATAAACTTCAAACGCGCACAGACACCCACACGGCAGATGCGCTCCACGCTCTGGCACGTATTGCATTAACAGACGAAGAAGTTCCTGCAAGCTATTCAAAAGTAAATAAACTTTGGCAACCTTGGATAAAAGAGAATTTAGGTGCAGAAGGATTCGATGCGTTAAAGCCACTCATTAATGACCAAGAAGCTTACGCCAAATTATCTAAGAAAATAATGACGCAACTGGGGTTAATCTCTGGCGATACCGACACTAGCAATCAAGACACCGAAAGCGACCAAGCCGAAGACAATAGCGACGACACATCCGCCGCTGAAAACAGTGATGACCAAGAACAAATCGAAAGCGACCAAGAACAAAGCGGCGCACAAGCAATGGACGCAGCCGAAGACGACACCGCCACAGACCAAGATATTGATCCTGACAGCGATATGGGCGACGTAAGCGCCGACCACTTACTTGGTGAGAATGAAGAGAGCGAGCCATCGGGTGCGCCTGACATGCAACGCCCATCCTCGCTAAATCAACAAGGCGCCTATATCGTCTACACACGCCAGTTTGACGAGATTATCGCTGCTGAAGAATTAGCAGACCCAGAGGAACTGACACGCCTACGTGACTTACTTGATAAACAGCTACAGCACATTCAAGGCATTACAAATAAACTTGCCAATCGTCTGCAACGCAAACTAATGGCGCAACAGCAACGGTCATGGAGTTTTGATGAGGAAGAAGGCCATCTCGATTCTGCCAAGCTCTCGCGCATCATAGCCAACCCAACCATTCCACTTAGCTTTAAGCAGGAAAAAGAAACGGTGTTCCGCGATACGGTTGTGACATTGCTGATTGATAACTCAGGCTCCATGCGTGGTCGTCCAATCACAATCGCCGCTATCTGCGCCGATATCCTAGCTAAGACCTTAGAACGCTGTGGCGTGAAAGTCGAAGTTTTGGGCTTCACCACACGTACGTGGAAAGGTGGTAAAGCGCGCGAGTTATGGATTGATAACGCGCGACCAGCACACCCTGGGCGCTTAAACGACCTACGCCATATAATCTATAAAAGCGCAGATGCACCCTTACGTCGTTCTCGTAAAAACCTAGGGCTAATGCTTAAAGAAGGTATTTTGAAAGAAAATATAGATGGTGAAGCACTCGTTTGGGCGCATAACCGCCTATCCCGCCGCGCAGAAAAACGTAAAATTATGATGGTTATCTCTGATGGTGCGCCTGTCGATGATTCCACCCTCTCCGTCAACGCGTCCAACATACTTGAAAACGATCTCCATCAAGTGATTGGCTGGATTGAGAACTTGAAACAAGTTGAGCTTACTGCGATTGGTATTGGACACGACGTGACCAAATACTACAACCGCGCCATGACCATCGCTGATGCTGAAGAGCTTGCCAACGCCCTTGTCAGTCGTTTGGAACGCTTATTCGATTTAAAGTAATGTCGTTATTGATTGGCGTTTAACGCTATCACGTTATCATCTTCATGGTTTGACTGAAAACTTATAGGCTCGCGAGTTTGCTCAATGGACGCCGCAACATTTGCTGTCACCATCTTGCTCATCAAATCCATCATTGTGCGGAAAGAATTGTCGAAAGTCGTCAACATTTCCTTGATAACACCCGCTTGCCCATCATTTGATGACTGCTGACGGCGCTGAAACTCTAATTGCTGTTGCTGGAAATCTATCTGTGTTCGCATAACACTATATATAATTTCATCATGTCCACTATTGGCATTGTAATAATTTGATGGATTGTAAGGACTTCTATTTGGCACCGTTGAGGGCAGTGGCATTCCTGGCATTTCAGGACCATAAGCATAATCGCGCGTCCATTTATGCCCACCACCAAACATTGAACGCGCACCCGAGTTCAAGTGTTTACCGAGCGTTGGGAAGCGCCCAGAAACTTTAGAAAATACGCATGTCAAATCACCCTCGCCATTGCCTGCGAGACCAAAAGTACTAGTTATACTCATGTTCTTATTTTTATTAGTTTGAATTAATTTTATTAATACCACAGAAAAAACCATGTGAAAATAGTAAAACATCCTCGGTATGGATTTTTTATTCTAAAAACAGCACAAAATTGCTTTTAGAAACATAATTATTGTTATTGAATCCATTATGACATTTAATTGTTTTAAATAAATTATAAACGATAGGGAAATTACAATGTCAGAAAATAAGCCGTGGATAAATGAACACAGAATTGCTCAAATAAAAGCTGCTGCACAAGCATTATCAGAGACCTCAGATCCACAAGAAGCGATGTTAAAACACGACTATTATATGCTAACCCCTGACCAAAGGCATGAACAAAGAGAACAGATTAGGCAACACCATAAAGACGCCACTCTTGGGGGAGTACAATCACAATTAAGCTTTCCTATTAGCGGATTATACGGCGACCAAGATTTACAAAGAGCCCAATCACAGCTCGACTTCCCGATTGGTGGTGGAGTAACAACCCCCAAGCCCTAATTCATCTTGATTTAGCCTTAATGGTGAATTATCACAGTATGTATGAGTGATAAGAAAAAAATTTATAAGCCAAAAGCCATTAGCGGATTCCCTGAATGGCTCCCCGAAGAACGATTAGTTGAGCAGAGATGGTTTGACCATATCCGCAAGACATTCGAATCTTATGGCTTTTGCTCCATCGAAACGCCCAGCGTAGAAGAAATTGATGTTCTGCTTGCTAAAGGTGAAGTCGATAAAGAAATTTATGCCGTGGAGCGTATCCACAAGGACGAAGACGACAGCAAGGAATCACGCCTAGCCCTACACTTTGACCAAACGGTGCCCTTTGCACGTTACACTGCGCAACATTTCAACGAATTAGTATTTCCATTCAAACGCTATCAAATGCAACGCGTCTGGCGTGGTGAGCGCCCACAAATGGGACGCATGCGCGAATTTTATCAATGCGATATTGATGTGATTAATGTTGATAATCTGTCGATTAATTACGACGCCGAATTACCCGCGATTATTTATGAGGCGTTAGAGGGACTAAACATTGGTCGTGTGCAGTTGCGTATTAGTAACCGCAAAATTTTGATGGGGCTACTTGATAGCCTCAAGATTACTGATCACGTTTCAATTACACGCATTATTGATAAAATAGAAAAATTGGAAGCGCATCAAATTGAGCAGCTACTCAGTGATGAAGGGCTAAACAAAGAACAAATAGCTAAAGTAAGCACCCTCGCCCAAGTCAAAGGTAGCGTAGACGTCATTAGAAACCTCACAGCAGAAAATGACTTAATGCAAGAAGGCATTGATGAGCTAACAGTGGTACTAGACAACCTATCTCACTTACCAGACCATGGCGTTGTAGGTGACCTATCCATTGTGCGCGGTCTCGATTATTACACAGGGACGGTTTATGAAACGCAGTTGTTAGATGTTCCTGAATTTACAGGGTCTGTTTGTTCTGGTGGGCGTTATGATGACCTGGCTGGCGGGTTTATTAACAAGCACTTGCCGGGCGTCGGAATATCTATTGGTTTCAGCCGTTTATTTGACATTCTTCGACAAACATCTCCAGAAAAATTAGGCATAGGTCCGAAGTCACCGACGGATATTTTGGTCTATGTTGAAAATGCAGATGATAGCGCTAAAGCAAACGAAACAGCACGCGCGTTACGTGAGCGTGATTTCAATGTCGAGGTATATCACCCAGTCAAAAAATGGGAAAAGCATTTGAAATATACGGAGAAGAAACAAATTCCGTTTGTTTGGTATCCGAAAGCTGATGGGCATGAAGTTAAAGACATGTCGAACAGCAACACAACCGCCAGCGACCCAAAAACCTGGAGTAAAGATAATGACTAAAGCATTTTTAACCTTCTTAGGCGCACTCTTAATTGTTACAGCCGTCACCAGCCCTGTTTTTGCAGAAGATAAAAAAGAAGCTGAAAAAACCGAAGAGGTTGCTAAAAAAGCACCAAAAGAAGAAAAAGCCGCGCCTGAAATTAAAGCAGAGCCTAGCAACCGCTACGCCCCTGAGTTCTGTGACTTCGAAGCCACCTTCCCCGACACACCGCTAGAAACAAGACGTTGCAACAAAGTTGAAGGTAAAGAGCAGTGCTATAACCTGACCAGCTATACGATGGTTTACGACCACATGACCACCGTTGATGTCAGCGTAACTTGCGTGCCATCGACCCCACAAAAATATGACCGTTACAATGAGAGCTTAATCAATACAGCGCTTAAAGGCATGTCTAACCGCACCGAACTAAATGATTTCGACATCCAAACACAAGAACGCGAAGGTGTGCGTCACGGAACCCTAATCGGTACAGGCAAACGTGGAAAACAAGACACCATCTATAATGCTCAGTTATGGGTAGGACAAAATTCAGTGATGACGGTTGAGGCAAAGCTTGTAGGCTCCGCACATACCCGTGCCGATACTGTTTATGGGGATATCCTACGAAGCATTCACGAAAAAGGTCAAAAACAGAGTAACGACGCACTAAACAAAATCATTTCAGATGTTCAAGAAGAGCCTAAGGCTGAGTAATTTAAGCCGCTAAGCTTTGTATTCTCTCAACCATTGAAAAGAAACCATTACGGCGGTTTGGGGATAGATGCTGATTTAAGCCGACTCTCTCAAATACACCCTTGATATCAACACTCTT
Source organism: Alphaproteobacteria bacterium (assembly GCA_023301585.1). Taxonomy (GTDB): domain Bacteria; phylum Pseudomonadota; class Alphaproteobacteria; order Micavibrionales; family Micavibrionaceae. Next base: position 6,964 of record JAMASZ010000350.1, read on the forward strand.
AATTTCCTCAGCCGTTTTATCGTTATAAGCAATCATAACAATGGCGATTAGCCCACGGACGATATGCGCGTCACTATCGGCAATAAAGTGATATTTACCTTCAGAATGCTTTTCGCTGACAATCCAAACACGTGAAACACACCCACGCACGAGAGTATTATCGTCCTTGAGATCATCTGACATAGGCTCTAAGCCCTGCCCTAAATCGATCAAATATTTGTATCTTTCCTCCCAATCATCAAAAAGGAGGAAGTTTTCGGTCAGCTCTTCGAGGCTTGGCGGTGGCGTTTTTGTGTTCATATGCTTGATTTAGTCGATTTATCGTGTGCCATCAACATATTTTATCATTACGCACTTGCCACGATATGAAATCCTAGGCTAATTTGTAAGTAGTTGATTCATAATTCTAAAGGTAATTAATTCCATGGCTAAATCAGACGGCGAAGACAGCGACAGCAAGAACACTCTATATTGTTCTTTTTGTGGGAAAAGCCAACACGAAGTTCGTAAGCTTATTGCAGGACCAAACGTATTTGTTTGTAACGAATGTGTTGAGTTATGCATGGATATTATCCGTGAAGAAGATAAATCACAGCTAGTCCATGATGGCGAAGGTATTCCTGCCCCGAGCGAGATTAATGCTTTCCTTGATGACTACGTTATTGGTCAAGCATCTGCGAAACGTGTTTTATCAGTTGCGGTGCATAACCACTATAAACGTCTAGAACATGGAAGCACAGCGAATGCTGGTGATATTGAACTTGCAAAATCTAACATCTTAATCGTGGGACCGACGGGTTGTGGTAAAACACTTCTTGCTCAAACACTCGCACGTATCATTGATGTTCCATTCACAATGGCCGACGCCACGACATTAACCGAAGCTGGTTATGTTGGTGAAGATGTTGAGAACATTGTCCTTAAGCTTCTTCAAGCATCTGATTACAACGTAGAGCGCGCACAACGCGGTATCGTTTATATTGATGAGATTGATAAAATTAGCCGTAAGTCGGACAACCCTTCCATTACACGTGATGTATCTGGTGAAGGTGTTCAACAAGCGCTTCTAAAATTAATGGAAGGAACAGTTGCTTCTGTGCCTCCTCAAGGTGGTCGTAAGCACCCACAACAAGAGTTCCTACAAGTTGATACATCAGACATCCTATTTATTTGTGGTGGTGCGTTTGCTGGTATTGAAAAAATCTTAGCTGAAAAAGGTCGTGGTCAAACATTAGGTTTTGGTGCAGACGTTAAGTCTCCTGAAATTGGTGATGCAGGTACATTATTACGTAAGCTTGAGCCTGAAGACTTATTGAAATTTGGTTTAATTCCAGAATTTATTGGTCGTTTGCCGTTAATCGCAACTTTGGAAAACTTAGACGAAGATGCATTGATTACAATTCTTACAGAACCTAAAAATGCACTGATGAAACAATATGCCCGCCTATTTGACATGGAAGGCGTAAAGCTAGAGTTCACAGATGACGCACTGAAAGAAATTGCTAAACTTGCTATCGCTCGTAAAACAGGTGCTCGTGGGCTTCGCTCTATTCTTGAAGGTTTATTGTTAGATACTATGTTTGAACTGCCAGACAAAGAAAATGTCGAGAAAGTCCTTATTGATGGTGATGTTGTAAAAGGTGATAAAGAGCCTAAATACGTATTTGCCGACAAGAAAAAGAAGTCATCTACAAAGAAATCAGAAAAGGTAAAAGAAGCTAGTTCAGACAAATAGCTATAAAGCGCTTTTTGTTACGAATTTGTTAATCTTTTACCCTTAATATTTTTAAGTACTACAACTCTAAGGGGAATCAGAATCATGTCTTCAACAGCTAAAATCCAACCTAAAGCAGATCAAAAATACCGTTTGATTACGCGCTCCGATATGGACGGGCTAGTTTGCGCCGTTTTATTGAAAGATTTAGGCATTATTGATGACATTACCTTTGCGCACCCTAAAGATATGCAAGATGGTGTGGTTGAAGTAACTGAAAATGATATCACAACCAACCTTCCTTACGTAGAAGGCGTGTATCTATCATTTGATCACCATTCTAGTGAAATTGAACGCAGTAGCGGTCCAAAAGATAACCATGTTATTGACGCCGGTGCGGCTTCCGCTGCGCGCGTTGTGTATGATTATTTTGGTGGTGCAGAACGCTTCCCTAACATTAGTGAAGAAATGATGTCAGCTGTTGATAAGGCTGACTCTGCCGCCTTCTCTCGTGAAGACATTATTGAGCCACAGGGTTGGGAATTATTAAGCTTTATTATGGATGCTCGTACTGGTTTGGGTCGCTTCCGTAATTTTGGTATTTCTAACTACCAATTAATGATGAAGTTGATTGATACCTGTCGTGAAAAACAAGACATCAATGAAATTTTAGAACTTCCAGATGTTAAAGAACGTGTTGATTTATTCCACGAGCACCTTCCAAAATTCAAAGAGCAGATTGAACGCTGTTCCGTAACGCATAAAAACGTAATTGTTTTAGACCTTCGAAAAGAAGAGACTATTTGGGCTGGTAACCGATTTATGATTTACGCCCTCTTCCCACAATGCTCTGTTTCTATCCATGTGTTATGGGGTAAGAACAAGCAAAACACTGTGTTTGCCGTTGGTAAATCTATTTTGAACAAAACAAGCAAAACTAAAATTGGTCAATTAATGCTGGAAAATGGTGGCGGTGGTCACGATGCAGCAGGAACTTGCCAAGTAGATAATTTAAAGGCCGATGAGATTTTAACTGAAATCATCGATAAAATTATCGCCACGAGCTAATCTTTGCTGTTACTATTCTTGCATGAATAGTCTTTACCCTCCCGCTTTAAACAAAGGTGACACAATTGGTGTCATGTCAACATCGTGTCATGTTGACGAAAAAAGCGTGTTACAGGCTAAAGGCTTTATTGAATCGCAAGGCTATCAAGCCTTCATACACCCTCAAACTTACGCTAAATGCAATCAATCAGCAGGTACAGCTCAAGAAAAGGCTGATGCATTCAACGAGCTATTCGCATCTCCAGAAATAAAAGCAATATTTAGTAGCCGTGGTGGTAACCGCGCCTCTACATTTTTGGATAAAATTGACTATGGCACCGCAAAAATAAACCCAAAAACATTAATTGGTTACAGTGACTTAACGGCCCTTACTAATGCGATACATGCAAAAACAGGTCTAATCAGTTTTCACGGTCCCCTCTTCCGTGAATTAGAAACACATCACGACTACGAACAAATGCTGTCTATCTTAAGCCATGAAACATCAGACATTGACCTATCTAACTGTCAGGTTTTAAAAGGCGGAAATGCTCAAGGGAAAATATTCGGTGGCAACCTTAGTGTTTTTCAAGGTCTTATCGGCACCCCTTATATGCCAGACCTTACAGGCGCCATTTTAATTTTAGAAGACGTGGCAGACCATATAAGCCGTTATGACCGCATGTTCTGCCACTTAAAGAATGCTGGCCTCCTAAAAAATCTATCCGCCCTTATTATAGGTAGTTTTTCGAATATGAAAGACAGCGATACCAACCCTTTCGGGTTCTCGTTAGAAGATATCATACTGGAACATACAGATGGTTTAGATATCCCAATCTTAACAAATGCCCCCTTTGGTCACGCAGATCGTTTGATTACAATGCCCATTGGTGCAAATGCAACCTTGAAAAATGGAACATTATCGTTTAAACCGCTCTCATGACTTTTGTAGTAACCGATGTTTGTATTAAATGTAAGCTCACCGATTGTGTTGAGGTATGTCCCGTAGATTGTTTTTACGAGGGCGAGAATACTTTGGTGATTCACCCTGACGAATGTATTGATTGCGGCGTTTGTGAACCAGAATGTCCTATAGAAGCTATTATCCCAGACACAGAGCCAGAAGCTGATAAGTGGTTGGAAATGAACAGAAAATATTCTGAGCTATGGCCTGTTATCACAGAACAAAAAGACCCAATGCCCGAATCGGACGCGTTCAAGGACGTTAAAAACAAGTTCGAAGACCACTTTAGTGAAAATCCTGGCGAGGGAGACTAGCCCATAGATTCTGCCACGTCCACAGTGGTTTTGTAAATTTTCCTTGCTTTTTCACAAGAAATTAAGTATAGTTCATCATGGTTAAACGATAGAGCGGTTAAATAGACAAGAAACCCACATTCATATGATGGGAGTCAGAATTTTTGTCAAAAATTTAAAATACCCCATAATTCGTATCCATATATTACAAAGCCCCTACTGAATTAGGGCACTAAGTACTGACAATTTTAACATTTACAGAAAGGCGTATTTTTATGGCTGATAATGATAACTTCGAAAAAGGTCAAATGGTTGTATATCCCTCACACGGTGTAGGACAAATTGAGGGCGTGGAAACACAGACTATTGCCGGTATGGAGATCAAGCTTTACGCAATTAACTTTGAAAAAGAACGTATGCGCCTCAAAATTCCAATGATGAAAGCCAAAGAGTCTGGTCTTCGTAAGCTTTGCACAACTTCACGTATGAAAGATGCATTGAAAACATTAGAAGGTCGCGCACGCATTCGTCGTACAATGTGGAGCCGTCGTGCACAAGAATATGAAACAAAGATTAATTCAGGCGACCCTGTATTAATTGCTGAGGTTCTTCGCGACCTTAAGCGTAACAGCGAAGACACTGAGCAATCTTACTCTGAACGTCAAATCTACCAAGCAGCACTAGAGCGTCTAGCACGTGAAGTTGCAGCCGTTGATAAAATGACTGAAAGTGACGCAACTATGCGCCTTGAGAAAATCATGGGTACATGGGAAGGCGAAAGCGAATTAGAAGTAGCAAACGCTGCTTAATTAAAGAATTCCCATCAATTGGAACATTAAACAGGCGAGCCACCACTCGCCTGTTTTTTTATGTGCCTTAAACATATCTATACATGCAAAATAAAAAAAGTGATTCCGTAAATAAAATTTTACTGATAGAATCATAATTAGATTTTCAAAATCTATTCTCTTCGCCAGCTCTGGCACTCAACATACTACTTTTTTTCAGGAACATTCACTTTGTGTAAACGCGCATTAGATAATCGGTTCTTATCACTCGGAAACCCAAATCGGGTTTGGGCTGTATCTGCTATTCATGGAAACATTCAACGCCTGATGGATTTGCATGACTCCCTATTTGAACGCGTAACCCCAGGCGACCGTATTGTCTATCTTGGTAATTATACTGGCTATGGTAACAACGCCACTGAAACAGTTGATGAGCTTTTAACCTTCCGTCGTTTGATATTGGCACAGCAGGGCATGAAAGCAGATGATCTCGTTTACCTCCGTGGCGGACAAGAAGAGATGTGGCACCGCCTACTCCAACTACAATTCTCCGCCAACCCCGTCGATACACTCCTATGGATGCTAGGAAACGGCATTAATAAAACCTTAGAAAGCTATGATATCAACCCGCATGAAGGCATTATTGCAGCCCACGAAGGCACAATATCCCTAACCAAATGGACACAAGAAATCCGCGACAAAGTTCGCGCACATGCAGGGCATGACACTTTTATGACCGTCTGTAAAAGAGCGGTTTATACAGCCCAAGACGACAAGTTCCCTACACTATTTGTAAATGCGGGCATCGACCCAGACCTACCATTAGAACATCAAGACGACAATCTTTGGTGGTCAGACAGAAAGTTTAACGACTTCCAAACCAGCTATAGTCCTTTCAATAAAGTTGTAAGGGGCTATGACCCCGACCATAAAGGATTGCACCTAAATGGTGTAACCGCCTCCTTAGATGGTGGATGTGGTTTCGGCGGTTCACTTATAGGTGCAGGAATGACCGCACAAGGCGATGTCTTTGAATTGATGGAAGCTTAAGCTTTTATATAACGGCCTCACACGAGCGCAAAGCTCGCTTTTTTAGATATGGCGGTAAGTCATGCTTAATCATTGATTTTAAAATTGATATCACGATAAACAAACACCCCAAACTTAAGAAATATGAAGATATCATAAGCCCATAACTCATCCAAACAGCCTCTCCAAACAAATACCCACTTCTGAACATAAGTGGATTACTCTTTAACAACACACCAGATGAAATTATTAAGACAGCAAATATCGGTAATGCATCTTTAAAGCTATTTACTTGGGGAATTATCATGACAATTGAAGTAACCGCGCAAAACGCTATGATATATTTCAAATACTTCGCATCTAAGTATACCGCACAAATGCTTCTAAATGCGTTTAAGAATGCCACGATAAAAGCAACCTGTCCCAGCATCATAAAATGAAATCCAAATAAAACAGAAGCGACAGCCAATATAACCAAAGATGCCTTGGGGCTAGCCATTTGATGTCCGCAAACAGTTACGACTAAGGCAAATGCCCCGAACAGTTGTGCTAAATAAAAAGCGTCCATTTCCCCCTCTATAAACTTAACTTATGTTAATAGAAAAGAATTAATGTTTTATGAATTTATGAGCCCTTAAGACAATATAATTTTTAAGGCTCTATCAACGTGTATCTTCGTTGTATAATATAGCGGAACAGATGAATCCGTTTGATTAATAAGCATCGTGATTTCAGTACACCCCATGATGACACCCTCAACACCTTGCGCGACCAAGCGCTTAATAACATCACCATAAACAGCTCTGGAGTCATCCATCACAGTGCCATGGCAAAGCTCATCATAGATGATACGATTAACATCATCACGCCCTGTATCATCAGGGACAACAACCTCTATGCCCTTTGCTTCTAAGCGTTCCTTATAAAAATCCAACTCCATCGTATAGCGCGTACCCAGCAGTCCAATTTTTTTAATACCATCGTCGACAATATCATCGGCAGTTGCATCAGCCAGATGAAGAAAAGGAACATTAATCGCTGCTTCAATCTGATCCGCCATTTTATGCATGGTGTTTGTTGCCAGTATAATAAAATCAGCACCTGCTTTTTCTAAGGAAACAGCTTCAGCGCTTAACAACTTAGCTTGCGTGTCCCAATCGCCCTTTTCTTTCAAGGCAACGAACTCACCAAAGTCTACAGATGAAAGTAGTATTTTTGCGTTGTGATGCCCGCCCAATTCAGATTGAACACCAGCATTTAACCATTCGTAATACTTAACCGTAGACTCAGGAGACAGTCCCCCAATAATTCCTACTTTTTTCATACTACATTACAATTTTGTAAGGCTGCCCTGCAATGATGAGGTCGCTAGATTTCAATGCGTTTAGAACCATGAAATGCTCAAGCTTGTTACCATCAACATTCATACGGTTCGCCATTGATTGCATAGTAGAACCAGAAGGTGCTTCAAGTACGCGAAGTTTCTTCGGTTGCAAAGAATTCTTCTCACTCGCACTTAAACGACGCAGGCTGTAAGTTGCTTTCTTAAGCTCGTTATCAAAACGATTACCCAAACTTTGTGGTACAGCCATTTGGAAACGCATGAACTGACCAGCAGACCATTCAACAGCGACCAATCTAATATTCATCGCTTTACCTTGAATGTTACCGCTTACAATTGTCGTTGCGGCAGGCATGCCATTAATTTTAATGCTATCAACGCCATTGGTTGCTTTACCTTTTAACCAACCATTAGCCAAGTAACTCGTAGCTGAACCCTGCCCCTTCGCCATGTCAAAGATAACGACACTGCCATTCGGATTGGTTGTCACAACTTGTGACGCGCCATTGGTGATTTTTGACCCAGCAGGCATCTCAAACATAAAACCTAACTTTGTGTGGTAGAATTTATTACCGCGCACAAAACCTTGATCGGCACTATCGCCGTAAGTAAGACCATTAATTTTAGTTAAATACGTTCCACGATTAACCATATCCTGCCCTTTCGCATATTTTGCCGCTTGCGCAGCTGCTTGTGAAACACGCTCGCTTGTGATTGGGTGTGTCGAGAAGTAATTAAACCCTGCTTTTTGCCCCGACTCTTTTTGCGCTAACTTAGATTGACGATCTAAACTTGCTAAGAAATCAGACATCGCAAACGGATAATACCCAGCACGACTGAGGTAACGCACACCAAGTTCATCAGATTGATGCTCTTGTCCGCGTGAATATGAAGAGATGTAAAGGTTAGACCCGACATTCGCAGCTTGCGCAACGCCAGAGCTTCCTGACGCAGCACCAAGAACGGCCGCCCCCAAACCAACAACAAAGCCTTGTGACATACGCTCTGCCGCGTGGCGACCAGTTACGTGCCCAACTTCATGCCCTAAAACACCTGCAAGTTCCGCCTCACTATTCGCCAAAGCCAAAAGACCTCGGGATACATAAATATAACCACCAGGTAGCGCGAACGCATTTACGATTGGAGAATCAATTACGCTGAACTTATAGGTAACATCTGTACGTTCTGTGTTTGCAGCAACGCGTTGCCCAACTTTATTCACGTAAGTGGCAATTGGTCCCGACATAAAACCACCATATTGCGCTTCAATCTTTTTATGCTCATCTGCGCCAACAGCCGCTTCTTTACCTGCTGGTAATAATGCTGTGAATTGTCGATCCCCTGTCGCAGGATTAACCGCACAACCACTTAAGAGTAAGCCTGCCATAATCGTGGCAAAAATTGGTGTTTTAATAAAAAATCTCTTGCTAGAATGAGTCCAATCTGTGAAAGCTGAATTTAACATGCGTATATTATTCCTATTATTATTTTGTTTTACTGCTCTTATGCCTGCAGTTGCTAACGCACAACAGGCAGATGATAAAGCATCTAATCCTATCAAAGTTCCTTCTGGTGACTTTGCAGAACTTAAACATACAAGTTCTGACAGAATTGACAAGATTATTGATGGACTAACCATATTAATGAAAAGTGGCAAAATTATACGTCTATCCTCAATTGATATTCCCGACTTCCAAGTTTGGGAGAATGCTGAGTACTCTGTTCAGGCTATGGAAGCACTGGAAACGCTCCTGCCAGAGAAAACTGAGGTGATGATTTACCAGACAAGAAGCGCTAAAAAAGGTCGTTTAAACCGTATGAAACAACATATGGCGCATATCGTTGTAAAAAAAGACATGGCGTGGGTACAGGGGCATTTAATCGCTCACGGCATCGCCCGTGTAAATCATGACGCAAATGCTCCCGAAATGGCGGAACAAATGTTACAAAACGAAGGACAAGCACGTGCCAAGGATAGAGGATTCTGGGGAAAGGACAGCCGTTACCGCGAACTTACCCCGCTAGAAACCGAACAAGACATTGGTGAATTCGTTGTTGTCCGCGGAACAGTCAAGAAAGTGGCTAGCGTCAAAAACAACATTTACCTCAATTTCGGCGATAACTGGAAAACTGATTTCACAGTCATGATTACCCCAGCCCTTCGTAAGAAACTAGCAAAACAGGCCGCCAACTTACAAAGCTTGGCTGGGAAAGAGGTTCGCGTTCGTGGCTGGCTTCGTGAATATAATGGCCCTTTGATCGAGCTAAACAATATTAAACACATTGAATTCATCACCACCCCCGCCGATAAACCATTGCCAAGCACCGAGTAAAATCCTATTCTGGGCGAATATTAACATTTTAACGTTTGAGCAAATGCACAACAAACAACCGCTAAAACCACGCTTATATGAGCTTTATGACGCTATTACGCCTTATGCCAGTGGTTTCCTGCCCGTTGAACAGCCACACGAGCTTTATTGGGAGCAATGTGGTAATCCAGACGGCATTCCTATCCTATTCATTCACGGTGGTCCTGGTGGCGGTTGTAGCCCAAAGCACAGACAATATTTCGACCCCAATCATTATCGCATAATTTTATTTGATCAGCGTGGTGCAGGACGCTCAACGCCCCTTGCCTGTTTAGAAAACAATACAACTAAGCATTTAATAAGCGACATTGAAAAACTGCGCCAGCACTTATCAATCGACAAATGGCATATCTTTGGTGGGTCATGGGGCTCTACCCTCGCCCTTGCTTACGCGTCCGAACACGCCAATAGATGCATCAGCATGATACTGCGTGGTATCTTCTTGATGGAAGAAGCTGAAATCGAATGGTTTTTATACGGTGTTAAAAACATCTTCCCCGAAGCATGGGAACAATTTGCAGAGATTATCCCTGCTGAAAAACACGATGATTTATTAAATGCCTATTACGAAATTTTCACTACAGGCACAATGGACGAACAAATTGAAGCCGCCATGCGATGGAGTTTATATGAAAGCTCTTTTGCATCGCTCATACCCAATTACGAAACAATCACAACGGACAACCAAAAAGCACAAGCTTTGTGTATTGCAAAAATAGAATGTCATTACTTCAAAACACAAGTTGTAAAAAAAGAAGACAGCCTATTAAACAAGGTTAATAATTTTCGACACGTGCCAACCGTCATTGTTCAGGGGCGTTATGATATCGTCTGCCCAATAACAACCGCGCACGCACTTCACAACGCATGGCCAGAAGCTGATTATATTGTTGTACCAGATGCAGGGCATTCCTCCTCGGATAAAGGAATACGTTCCCGCTTGATTGAAGCAACGGAAAATGCGAAAACCATTTTATAAAATTAAAAACCGAAAGAGAAATAGCAATGAGCTTTAACACTTTAAAAGATATCGATGTAAAAGGTAAAACAGTTTTAGTGCGCGCCGACTTAAACGTGCCAACCAACGAAGCAAAAACGGTGACAGACTCAACGCGTATTGATCGTTTAAAACCAACGATTGAATATCTCAAAAAACAAAATGCTAAGGTTGTTATCCTATCTCATTTCGGTCGCCCTAAAGGTGAAGTTAATGCAGATTACTCTCTTTCTTTCCTTCCTGAAACTCTAGAAAAAAAATGGAACACACCTGTTACATTCATTTCAAACTGCATCGGCGCTGATACTGAAGCAGAAATAAAGAACGCGCCTGATGGTTCTGTTATTCTTCTTGAAAATTTACGCTTTCATGCTGGCGAAGAGAAAAACGATATTGATTTTTCAAGAAACCTATCAGAGCTTGGAGATGTTTTTGTAAACGATGCTTTCTCTGCTGCACACCGGGCACACTCATCAACTACTGGCATTACAAATTACATCCCTTCTGTTGCGGGGTTGTTAATGGAGTCCGAATTAAACGCACTTACTGATGCTTTAGAATCACAAAAAAAACCTGTCATGGCGATTGTTGGTGGCGCAAAGATTTCAACGAAGTTAAGCGTTCTTAACAACCTAATCCAAAAAGTTGATACGCTCGTTTTAGGCGGAGGAATGGCAAACACATTTCATTATGCAATGGGGCTTCCAGTTGGAAAGTCTTTATGCGAAAAAGATATGGCTGATGAAGTCAAAGCCATTCAAGAAAAAGCCAAAGCGTCAGGCTGTGAAATCATTGTTCCAATCGACCGTATTGCCATTCGCGACTTCGCCCCCAATGCTGAATTTGAAGTTATTGGTAATGACACAATCGCTGACAACCAAGAAAGCGTTGATATTGGTTCTAAAACAATTGAGCATATTGAATCATTACTAAAAGAAACAAAAACAGTTCTTTGGAATGGCCCTATGGGTGTATTTGAAATGAAACCTTTTGATAATGGCACAAACAAAGTTGCACAAGCTGTTGCGCGCCTGACGAACAAAGGTCAAATATTAAG
>JAMASZ010000351.1 GCA_023301585.1 Alphaproteobacteria bacterium
ACACGTAGCGTTTCAGGGACATTGTTCACTGGTAAAGAGCCACGCATTGTTGACATCGAAGGTGTTGAAATTGAAGCAGCACTTTCAGAACATATGTTGTTCATTCGTAACAGTGATACACCAGGTCTTGTTGGTCAGGTTGGAACATTGTTAGGTCAAGCAGGGCATAACATTGCAAACTTCCACTTAGGAAGAACACCGCAAGGTGATACTGCAATCTGTTTAGTGGCTTTAGATAAAGCGCTACCAGATGATCTAATGGATAAGATAAAAGGTTTAGACCAAGTAACGAATGCGAAGCGTTTAAGCTTTAGCTAGTATGCTTATATATAAGTGATTATAAACGGCGCTTTTCATCAGGCGCTGTTTTTTTATGTGAGCGCTATTTTTTACGCTTATTATAGTAGCGGTTGCAGGCGTTCTGTAGCTCTTCCATGAAAACCTTGCCGTGTTCGCCACCATCACCAACCATTTTTCTTTGAATGATTTGGTTTAACGTGCCGTGATGGGCGCGCACAATTGATATAGCGTCCGTATCAAGCTCATCGATAGTTTCCAAAAATCCTAGCATGATATTGGCAAGGTTACCGATGAGCGGATAGTTAAAGAAGGCCGCATTCGCTTTAAGTTCCATGACAGGGCGCGTCAGTTCTTGCTTCTGCTCATCAAGGCTTGCATCGTTTTCTTTGCTCTCAATCCCTTTCAGGATTGTGTCCAACTTTTCTAAAAACTCGAATCCTAACGGTGAAAAATCAATTTTATTTTCATCAAGCACCTGTTGAGCGCGCTTAACAATTTCTGGATTCATAGGTCCAGAGCCGATTCTCTGTTTAAGAATCGTATTTGCTTGGTAAACTTTCGATTTATTTTTGTTTTTTGCCATTTAGTTACCTGTCGAAGAATAATCCTTCTTATCTGCTTCTCGTCTAAAGTCGCCTTCATATGAGGGGTCTTGTTTACGTCTGCGGTCTGGTCCGAAGAAATCTGATGATTCTATAAAATCTCTTGGGTGAGTGATGACGTGTGATAGGCGTCGCCCAATATCAATAGCCTTAAACGGCTTTATTAAAAACTCGGTAGCACCTGTATCGCGCGCTTCTTCGACGCGTGACCACGCGTTATAACCAGTAACCACAATAATGGGGACGGTTCTATTGGGTGATTGGGCACTATTACGCACGCGATGAGTAAGTTCTATGCCATCTACAGGCTCCATTGCCCAATCAGTAATAATAATGTCGTTATTTTGTTTCTGAAAGATGTCAAAAGCTTCTTCGCCATTTGAGGTGGCCGTAATGTCGTGAATACCAAAGCCTTTAAGCAATGCTACGATAAGTTCCCTTAATGGCGTGACATCTTCTGCGACTAAAACGCTTAATTTGGTAAAATCAAAACTCATATAGCTTAACGATCTAATTTTTAGGGCTTTATTACCTATAAGCAACGGTAATTTAGAGAAGATATAACATATATTGCATATATATTAAGCAAAGAAGTTATTTAGAGTAAATTTTTAAAACAAAATTAACTTTTTGCCCTTACTTTAAGGGGGAAGACAACTTGTGGTGCAATGCCACGTTAATTGGGGCAATATTTATGAATATATCGAATATGAAGGCTAAATCAGGCTTTAAAGCCGTATCAGAATCGATTCTTTATGGCTTTTTTAAGTTATGGGAAACTTTCGAAGAGGGTGAAGCCTATGTATTTAAAGGGTTTTCAGCTGATAGTGGCATTAAAACGTTCAGATTTGATATTCTTTTTAATAAGGAAACTAATAATAAAAAAGATAATTTGGGGTGCAGAATTAAAGGTTTGACTAAAAAACTTATTTTCCAGCATATAAAAGCAACTAAATCTATTTTAAATCAATATGTTAATGATTTTGTAGAAATCGTCGTTTTTTCTTCCCTATTATATAAGTCAGAACAATATGTTTTGGTTAATTGTAAGGAGAATGTAAGAAATGCGATGTATTGATATGTAAAACTTTAATTCGGTTGCTTTGGTAACCTAGATTTGTTAAGACATAATACTTTTTAAAATAAATATATTTAACATAACAGTTGACATAATAAGAATTTTAGGGTAAAAACTTACCCAGCTACATAGACTAGTGTAATTTTTTGTAACTAATATCGGATTTTACTAATGAAAGTATCATCCACTAAATTGGAAGAAGGAGAACATCCAATGGCTCAGAGTAATATAATTTTAGAGAAACCAACTTCAGGCGAAGTGAATAGCTATACTATTCCAGAGGGCGACTCAGCGCGTATCTCTTTTGAACCGTCAGACATTGACAACATGGAGTTGGCTAGCAATGGTCACCTAATCATCAGCTTTGATGGTGCGGGAGAAATTCATATTACGAATTTTGAGGAATTCTTAGAAGATGGAAATCTTTTATACTTGGCAGATGGGACATTAATTGACCCTGCAACACTAGGTGCAGCAGTCCACGATCATGCACATGACATGAACGGTATTGAGGCAGCTGCCGGTGATGCCACAATCACAACAACAAATACAGATGCGGAAACGCAGGCTATCTCCAAGCCTGGCCCTAACACTACGCAAGAAGTATCAATTGAGTCAGGTCAGAAATACGTTTGTGACTTTGATCCTTCAAGTGCGAAAGTTGAAATGAATGAAGACGGTCAGATGGTTCTGACCTTTGCTGATGGTAGCCAAATCTTGGTTAACAACTACACGCAAGCAATGGCAGACGATGTTCCTGCTGAACTTACTTTAGAAGACGGCAACGTTATTGACACTGAAGAGCTATTAACAACAGTGACAGATATTCAAGCTCCTATTGAAGAAGTTCTTGAAGTTGCAAGCATTGAGCCGGCTGCGGGTGAGTCTGCTGCTGAGCAAGTAGCTAATATTGAGCCTGCCGCTGGTGGTGACGATCTTGCTGCATCATTGAACCAAATTGAAACGGCTGCTGGTGGCGACACTGTCGGCGGTCGTGGTGGTAGCGGATTTAATAGTACTACTGATGATGCTAGATTTGGTTCTAGTCAAGCAATTGGTGCTATCAATGACACTTCATTGGAATATGTGGCTCCTCAGTTCACGACTGAACAAGTAATCATTGATAGTCGTCCTGATACTACTTTCGCACAAGCTAATCTTGATGAAACAAACTTGGTAAACGGTAACTTAGAAGTTTCTGGTAACTTACCAGTTGATTTTGGTAACGATGGTCCTGGTACAATTCAACCAACAGGAAATGCAAGTGCAACTTGTTCTGTTGCGAATGATGTTCTTTCTTCTGGTGGACAGCCAGTTATAATTAATTCTGTTCCTGGTGGATACCAAGGTGTTCTAAGTGACGGTACAGTTGTGTTTGATTTTGCAATCAATAATGCTGGTGATTACACATATGAACAGTATGAAACAATTGACCATGCAGATGCGACAGATCCTGATGATGTGATTTGCTTAAACTTTGGTGTTGTAGCAACGGACAGAGATGGTGATTCAGTTGTAACAACTGTTCGTGTTAATGTTCGTGATGATGCTCCAACAGTATTGTCTCAAACACCTGCTCTTGTTGATGAAACAGACGCAGTTAATGGGCAGTTGACAGCAACCGGTCAATTCGCTGCTGACTTAGGTAGGGATGTTACAGATGGTGCATATTCAGGAAATAACAATTTCTCTGCTACGGGTTCTGTAGATAATGGAACGCTAACATCTAATGGTTCACCTGTTACAGTTGCTTTTGATAGCAACACAAATACCTACACAGGTACTGATGGTAACGGTAATACTGTATTCACATTAGAGTTAAATGCAGACACAGGTGCTTATGAGTATACTCAAGTAGCTCCTTTAGACCATGCAGATAACAATGATCCAAACGATGTAATGACATTGAACTTTGGTGCGACTGTTACTGATTATGATGGTGATTCAGCTTCTGGTTTAATCTCAATTCAAGTATTTGATGACGCACCAATCGTTGCAGATGCAGTTAACACTGTTGATGAAACAAATGGTACAGACACAGTAACTGGTTCATTGAATGTTGATTTCGGTAATGATGGTGCAGGTTCTGTATCTCCTTCGAACTCATTTACGCCAGGTGGCTCACTTACAAATGGTGCTTTGACATCAAATGGTTCGCCTGTAACTGTAACTCAAACTGCTGATGGTTACGTTGGAACAGACGGTAACGGTGACACTGTCTTTACAATGACAATTGACTCAGCAACTGGTGAGTACACATTTAATCAAATCCTTCCGCTAGATCATGCAGATGGTACAGATTCAAATGACGCGATTACATTAAACTTCGGTGTTAACGTTTCTGATTATGAAGGCGACACAGTTGGTGCGAATATTACAATTACAGTTCTTGATGATGGTCCTGTTGTTGTTGATGCGGTAAACGCAGTTGATGAAACTGACTTAACAGCAAACGGTTTAGTTGTTAACGGTTCAGTGAACATTGATGGTGGTGAAGACGGATTAGTATCTGTTGGTCCATCTAACAACTTCACGCCAGGTGGTTCACTTGCGGGTAACTCTTTAACATCAAATGGTGTTGCTGTTGTTGTGACGCAAACGGCTAATGGTTATGTCGGTACTGCGAACGGTGAAACAGTATTTACAATGGAAATTGATCCAACAACTGGTGACTACACATTCACACAGAATGGTCCTTTAGACCATGCGGATGGTACAGATCCTAACGATGCAATTACACTAGACTTTGGTATTGTTGCAACTGATGGCGATGGTGATACTGGTGAAGGTTCAATCACAATTACAGTTCGTGATGATGCTCCTGTAGCACATGATGATGTAAACGAATTTGATGTTGCTGATGGCAGCACAACAGGTAACGTTATTTCTGGTGAAAACGGTGGTCCAGGTGCAGCAGATGATTTATCAAATGATGCAGCTAACACTGTTACTCAAGTTGAAGCACCAGATGGTACAATTATTCAAGTTCCAGCAACTGGTACAGTTGATGTTGAAGGTGAATTCGGTACATTAACAATCGCTTCAGATGGTAGCTACACTTACACATTAGATGCTAATGTTATCGGTGGTCCAGGCGGAACGGGTTCATTAAACCCATCTGCTCCTGATGCTGCTGGTTTCCAAAGTTCATTCATGAATGAAGGTATTACTGTAACGGCTAATAATGGTCAGGACCTTTCATGGGTTTCTACGACAAGCGTTGGTTCAGGTCTTGGTATTACTGGTAACGGTACAAACAAAGTATTTGGTGCTAATGAGCAATTAGAAATCTCTTTAGAGAATGGCGCAGACACTGTTGCTATTACGCTTGCTGATTTAGGTGCTAACAATGTTGGCGACACATTCTCAATGGATGTATTCCTAGCAAGTGACCCAACAACACCAGTTCGTGTTGAATACACAGTTGGTAACAACCCAGACGGTACACAAACATTTGATATTAATGCGGCTGACTTCGGTCCTGGTGCGGCGATTGTTGGTGTTAACCTTGTTGGTGGTGTTTCTTACCTATTAGCTGACGTTGATGTTAACTATGCTGGTGAGCCAGTGCATGATGAATTTATCTACACTATCAAAGATGGTGACAATGATACATCGACTGCGACATTGACATTCGAAGGTAACCCAAGCCCAATCGGTATTGTTGGTGTTGGAAGCGTTGATGAAACAGACTTCGTTAATGGTCAAGGTACAGAGAATGGTGACATTCACGTTAACTACCAAGGCGATGGTCAAGGTACAACAACTGCTGAAGGTACATTCACACCAGGCGGTTCATTAGCGAATAATGCGCTTACGGCAAACGGTCTTCCAGTAATTGTTACACTTGTTGGTAACACTTACACTGGTACTGCTGGCGGTGAGACAGTATTCACAATGACAATTAATGCAGATGCAACATATGACTATGCTCAGTTTGCACCAATCGACCATGCAGATGGCACAGATCCTAACGATGCAATCACATTAGACTTTGGTGTAATCGCGACGGATTCTGATGGTGACGCTGGCGAAGGTACTGTGACAATTACAGTATTCGATGATGCACCAGTTGCAAATGATGACACAATTACAGTTGGTGAAGACGACACTGGTACAGGTAACGTTATTACAAATAACGATAACCAAGGTGAAGACACTGACGCGACTGTAACTTCAGTAAACTTTGAAGGTACTGACTATGATGTACCTGCAAACGGAACTGTAACAGTTGAAGGTAACAGCGGTTCGCTTACTATTGGTTCAAACGGTGATTACACTTATGAAGCAAATGGTACACCTTCTGAAACTATCCGTACTTTTGAAGTGGCTGACCCAAGAGGTGGTGCTGGTGCTGGTAACATTGAAGAAGTTTCAGGTTCTTATAATGAAACTACTCAAGAGCTGAACTTCTCTTTCACAATCGCAGGTAGTGATGCAAATGGTTACACATTAGTATTAAACGATGGCGGTAACCCTAAAGGTCACGCTGGTGAATTAGCACAGTTCTACTTTGATAATAGCGGCGCAGAGCCAGTTATCTCAGTATATGGCTATAACGGTTTAGGCGGTGTTCCTGGAACAACAGCTTCAGCATTTGATGGTTCGCAAGAAGATGGTATTCAAACACCAGATAGAATTGCAACTTCTTTAGGTGCAGATAGCCCGTTCTCAAACATTGTTGTAACGACAGATGCTGAAGGTAACCAGACATTTAGCTTCACTATGGACGCAACTGATCTTAATGATCACTCTCCATTACACAGTGTAGCTGGTGCTGACTGGAATGGTGTTCAGTTTGGTGATGAAGTTGGTGCATGGTTCCACCCTGTAACAGGTTTGGAAACAAGCTACAACGCTGATGGTTACTTAACTCAGTTTGATTTCGAAGACCGTGGTGGTTGGGATAGCTCAAGCGTTCCAACTAATACGCAAAACGTATTCGGTGACGATGAGTTCACTTACACAATCACAGATTCTGATGGTGACACAAGCACAGCAACTCTAGATGTTTCTGTTGATGCTGATGTTGGTCCAACAGGTATCTTTGGTGAAGAAGCTACAGATGATACAACCGTTAATACTGACGGTTCGGATGCTGTGACTGGTGATATTACTGTTAACTACAATGGTGAAGACGAAGGCTCTACATCAGGTAATGGTGATTTCTCAGCTAGAGATAATGTTAATCTTCCTAACGGTGAACTTACACATGAAGGTACAGCAGTTGTTGTAACATTTGATGCGGCGACAAACACATATACTGGTAAAGCTGGTAACGTGACTGTCTTCACAATGGAAATCAAACCAGATGCGACTTACACGTTTACACAGCTTGCATCAATCGATCATGCAAATACTGCGTCACGTAACGAAAGCATTACTTTGAACTTCGGTGTGACAGCAACAGATGCAGATGGTGATACAGGACAAGGTGTTGTTTACATCCGCGTTGCTGATGATTTCTCAAATGCAATCAACGATACTACTTCTGTTACTGAAGGTAACTTCTCAACAGGTAATATCTTAGACAATGATGTGTTCGGTGCAGATAGCCCTACGACACTTACAACAGTTGAATTTGGCGGCACAGACTATGCTGTTCCTGCAACTGGTACAGTGACTGTAGTGGGTACTTACGGAACATTAATCTTGGATGCGACTGGTGCTTACACATACACACCTAAAGACGGCAACCCACAAGGGATTGACGACTTTAACTACACAATCGTAGATGGTGATGGTGACTCTGACACAGCAAGATTCCGTGTTAACGTTTCTTCACAAAACGACGTTCCAGTTATTACTGCTGAAACTGACAGTGTTGACGAAACATTCGGTGAATCAACTGTTGATGGTACAATCACAGTAAACTTTGGTAGTGACGGCCCAGGAACTCTTTCAGGTTCTAATGAGTTCTCTGCTACAGGTTCTACAGGTCCAGCATTAACATCATGCGGTGAGCCAGTTGTTGTAACTTATGATGCTCAAACGGGCACTTATACAGGTACTTCACATGGTGACACAATCTTCACAATGACGATTGATCCATCAGGTTCTTATGAGTTCACATTATTAGGTGCGCTTGATCATGCAGATCAAACAGATCCAAATGATGCTATTCAATTGAACTTTGGTGTTCAGGCTGTTGATGATGACGGATCAGTTGGTACAACAAATGTTGTAATCAATGTTCTTGATGATGCTCCTGAAATCTCGAAAGACTCAACACGTCTTGATGAATCAGACTTCACAAACGGTCCTCTTACTGGCGGCGACACATTAGTTGTTGATTACGGTCAAGATGGCGCTGGCGAAGTTTCTGCAAATGGACGTTTCGAAGTGTTACATGAAGTAGGTGGCGCGCCACAACCATTAACATCTAACGGTTCTCCAATCACAGTGACAAACACTGCGACAGGTTACACTGGTACAGTTAACGGTCAGGTAGCGTTTACTTTAACGCTTAACCCAACGACAGCTGAGTATGTATATACACAGTATGTATCTCTAGATCACCCAGATGGGAATGATGCAGATGATGTAATGTGGTTGAAGTTCTATGTTGATGCGACTGATAAAGATGGTGATGTTGATACAACATTCATTAACATCGATATCCATGACTCAGCTCCAGAAGCTAACAATGACACAGGTGTTGTTGGTGAAGGCGGAACAATTAACGGTAACGTTCTTGGTAACGATGAAGTTGGCTCCGATGATCCAGGTATGGTTTGTGGTGTTACATTTAATGGTCAAACAGTGACTGTTCCTGCGACAGGTACAGTACAGGTTACTGGCTCATATGGTGTATTAACGATTGCTGCAAATGGTACTTACAGCTATACAGCACACAACAACAACCCAGAGGGTACTGACGTCTTTACTTATGAGATGAAAGATGCTGATGGCGACACTGATACAGCGACATTATCAATTGCGGTAACGCCAGATAATGATGTTCCAGTTATTGTGACACCAGATGTTCAAACTGTTGATGATACAGACTTGGTAGATGGTAACAATGTTGTTAGTGGTCAGATTAATGTGAACTACGGCACTGATGAGCCGGGCGAAGTTAATCCTGACGGTCGTTTCTCAACAATGGGTAATGACGGTGGTCAATTAACATCATGCGGTGAGCCAGTTGTTGTGACAGTTAATAACAACACTTACACTGGTACAGCGAATGGCGAAGTTGTCTTCACTATGGTTGTTCGTGATAACGGTAGTTATACCTTTACACAAAAAGCTGCCCTTGATCATTCAAACACAAATAGTTCTAACGAACAGCTTCTATTGAAGTTTGGTGTTGAAGCGACAGATGGTGACGGTGACTCAGCGACAACTGATGTTGTTATCAAAGTTCTTGATGATGGACCAGAGATTGCAACAAGTGTTACTGG
>JAMASZ010000352.1 GCA_023301585.1 Alphaproteobacteria bacterium
ACAGGTACCGGAAGCCCGCTCAAGTTCGTTGACCTCCAACGGTCGCTCTCAGAAATCGAAAAAGAATCTAGCATCATTTCTGAGTTAGACAAGAACTTTAGCGCACTTCTGCACGAAAGACAAGGCGTTCATTCGGTTTTCTCACCTGCCAGACAGGTAGACAGACTAGCTGCCAGTTTCTCCCACCTGTAAATATACTTGGGAAAACAAGCAACAACTTATTATTCTGAAATTACGTTGCTGTAATACTCAAATCTTTCTGCTCAAAGGAACCGGAGCTCATCACCGACGAACTGGTCGGCTTCGAGGGCGAGATAGAGCACGCCCGTTCTGAGCTGGAGACAATCCAGAACGACATTGCCGAACTAAGCCTGGAATGCCTCCCAAACGATTCAAGCTCAAGCAAGCTTACACGCTCGTCGTCACCTAAATCGGGGGAAGACCAAGCGCATTCTTCGGGTGAAGAATCCGAGCGCGCTCCCTCCAGATCAAGCTCTTCTTCAGAACAAGAAGGAGAGACTGGAATTAAAAGCGAATATCTTTTCCCGCGACTGCTAGCAATTGTAAGCAGGTGCGAACAGGCAACAACCACTTTCGTTAACCGCTACGAATCGGCAGCAAGAGTAGCCGATCTGCAATTGGAAAATCTTGATCTCAAAAGAAGGGAAGTAATGGGATCACTTCAACAGGCTAGACGACATGCTAGTAGAATTGCACATCGACTACACGAGCAAGACCCCAATCTCGATTTGCAGGAGTCAAAAATTGACCTGCTAGAAAGAGAACTTGTTTTAGTAACCGAAGAATTCAACAAACTTTCTGAGTTCTATTATCCCCTTTTTCATTGATAACCTAATATGGCAACAACATGCTCATGTACTCGATAGCTTTTCAAATTTTACTAGTCGTGCTTTACCTTTTAACGCAAACTTCACCCAGCCAAAACGAGTCGTCTCCCATTACCGCCACTCACTCAAATTTAAGCCTTTTTGATTCTTGCGGAAACGAACCAAACGATATTTTCGATTGTCTGGCTGTCATTATTTACTGTACGTTCATCGTGACACTATTTTCCGGTTTCATTATATGTATTATACTTTATCATAAATTTCTCCTCAGACTGAGTATGCAAAATGAGCTACGCATGATGGAACTACACCGCCTAGATATTGATGACATGAATTACGAATAAAATATAAAATTTTGTACTGAACATTAATGAGCAACTCGTCTACCTTTATCCATAACTGGATCAGTCATATGTCAGAACTACTTTCCTCAATGGAACAAAATCCCGTAACTGCTACAAACAATAACTGCTTCTGCTTAACGTTATTAGACGGGCGTTGTGTGGATCATATTAACTCAGATCCAAACAGCCCCAAACTCTGCTCTTTTCTCTCACAACCAAGTAGGGAAGATTACTACGAAGCATTCACGCGAGCTATTTATTTTCTTTCTATTGAAATAAGCAACGCTACTAACGACATTTCCAAGCTTATAGTACCTATTACTGGTCCTAACGCTTTTATCCCCGCGACTCGCAACCTCATCAGCCTACGAGCAGAATCAGTACAAATTGCGATATCCTATATAGCTGCGCTTCACCGCTCTCTCACTGAAATTTCACTGAGACATTACGATTTTGTAAACTCTCGCGCGCTCATCCCTGCTCCTACTCGGCCGTGCCGTCATTGCAGATCAGACCGCGCGGAGTAGCGGCACAAAATAAAATAGAGGTTGCGTGAATAATATATTTATCCTTCCGTCATGTCTGCTTCACGCTCAAGACGACCTAGCAGATCAGGTTCTCAATCCTCACAGCATCACAATGACAATGTTCCTCCTCCGGACGCCCATAATCGGGATCCTCCTCCGGATGAAGAGGACCCCGATAGAATTGAATCGGTACCGGTTTCACCAAGAAGAAGTCCTAGAAACAGCAGATCCCGCTCGGCTTCACGTACGTCAGGCAATACTAACAGATCTCATTCTCGAACGGGATCAAGACAATCCCGTACACCCAACAATCCGCGCAAAGATGTCACGATTGTAGATACCCATTCCCAAGAAGACGTGGATGCAGCAGTCTTGTACATTACAAAATCACATCTAAAAGACAGCTTGCTTCCAATACTCGAACGCGCAGCAATTGGGAAGGGTTTCTCGATAGATGTTGTACAACTTGCTGAAGGCTTGAAACAACAAATAGCAGCGGAAATTGATGCACTGCCTTCCGCTCCGCCACCTCATAACCCAACGTATGAGGCACCCAACAAGGATCCAACACCTTACAAACCAAGAGGTAGACCGCATAGAGCTCAACACATGCAACGCAACTCCAATCCAATTGATGAAGTCCCGGATGATTTTCAAAGATCTTTCAAAAATATGATGCTTCGACTAAAGTTCAAAGACAGGTCGACGCAGAGACAATTGATTGCACCTCCTGACAACTTTGTTACAGGCGAATCTTCATTGTTGACGAACCCCCATCAAATGAACGAAAACACGCAGGCGAGGTTCCAATCTGCTAAATTCTATTACCCTTCTGCATTCGCTGGCGGACTCAAATTCAAGGGTAAGAAAAACTCGGACGGATTTGGCATTCTGGAACTCTTGCTGGCCCTACAAAACGGTCAAAGACGCATGCCAGTCACAGAATCAGAGTTTCTATACTTCCTGGTCAGTTCCATGCAAGGAAAACCACAACAGTATAC
The DNA here is from genome assembly GCA_023301585.1 of Alphaproteobacteria bacterium. Classification (GTDB taxonomy): domain Bacteria; phylum Pseudomonadota; class Alphaproteobacteria; order Micavibrionales; family Micavibrionaceae. The sequence continues at coordinate 2,721 of JAMASZ010000352.1, forward strand.
GCAATCTTTGTACGATATGTATCTTCGCGGAGAGACGTCAATCGAGGATATTTACCTCGACTTGACGGATATGTACTTCACAGACCTGACGCCCAAAGAGGCAAAGGCTAAGATTACCGATCTGAACGAATACAATCACGAATTCGGTTCCCTTAGTGAAGCACATCACGGCCTATTACATTTGAGCAACCTGGCCTCTCTCACTTCTCGATCAGAACATTGCCAAACAGCAATTAGTGCCGATCTATACCAGCAAGCATTGATCAAGATTATTCCAAGGGAGTACAGAGTGGCAGCGATCACGGCAATGGAATATGCAGGCAACCTCAAGGGGGAAGACCTCACGCCGCATCAAATGATGTCCTGCATGTCGGAAATTCGTCGACAAATCGATGAAACTCTTCGCTCAACTTTGAAGAACAGACTGAAGCACAAGAAGGACGATCGGAAAGATGACAAGAGGAATGGAAAAGTCAAACAAGTCCAAAGACAACGACAGAGTCCCCCTCGAAGACAAAGTCCACCTCGAAGACAGAAGAGCCCTGCTCCTCGCCCTAGACAACCTCAGCGACAGGACAATAGGCCACGGGCACAAGTCAGGGTTGTACAACAGGACAACCGCCAACCTCGCGACAATCATCAAGAGTCCAACAGATCCTCCCGATCATCTTCACGCCCTTCTGCAAAACAACAATCCTCATCCGGAAACCAAGGATCGCATCGCGAACGAGCACAAAGCAAGGATAGAAAGGTAAAAATCACGAAAAATGACAGCAAACCTGTCAAAGGATGTCAATTGTGCGGCAACACGGCACACAAATCTGACAAATGCC
>JAMASZ010000353.1 GCA_023301585.1 Alphaproteobacteria bacterium
GGTACCAGTTTTCCGCCTTTCCGAGCTGTCGCTCAGTGTTGCCTGTCGCCTCATGGGCGCAGAATCGGCCAGGAAGGGTGTGGTTTCAACATTTTATAGAAATTACCATATGCCACTATGTCGAAAGTGGACGGAGTGAAGATCGAGAAGGGGGACCAGACCGCGCCCGGAAAGCGCGGTGGGGGACGCGGCCGGCCATTCCGCGCACCCCAACCCCAAGCAACGAAGTTCGTCGGAGCATGTGATGCCCTGAAAGGATACATCTACGATGTGTCAGGTGGAGGTCGGCAGACAGATCAGTTCCACCGAACACACAAGCGCCTTGTGGGATACGCCGGTGATGTCTGTGATTATCCTCAAGATATCATGGAGACCCTCGAAACCGGCAAGATGAAGACATTCGCAATGCCTGCTGATCTTACGGAAGAAGAGCAGAAGTCATATTCAAAAAAGTTCAGGTTTGAGAAGGAGGCCACGGAGGTCTTGCGACATGAATCCAAACTCAAGGACAGCTGTGCAAAAATATATGCAACATCGTACGGCCAATGCACTGAGGCAATGAAGGCAAGACTCCGTTCGCACAGTAACTGGGAGAGCGTGAGCAAAATGTACGACGTGCTCAGCGTCCTTGAATCAATAAAAAAGATAACATATGATTTCCAAGGTCAGAAGCAGGATGTTGTGTCACTCTACATGTCAAATCGGACAATGTATACATACCGCCAGCAACCGGGCCAGACAAATGCGGACCTGCACGAGAAATTCACAGCGATTGCAGAAGTGATTGAGGCTAATGGTGGGCAAATTGGGAGAGAGCCCTCAATGCTCAATGCAGAGGCTGTGAGGGCGGGTGCAACGGATTTTGAGAGTGCAAGCCTAGATATCAAGGAGGCAGCGCAAGCGATATGCCAAACAAAGTATCTCGCAATAGCTCTCCTGGTGGCAGCAGACCGTGGGAGGTATGCCTCACTCCTTGAGGAGCTTGAAAATGACAACACAAAGGGGAAAGATAATTATCCCACTACAATGGCAGGTACGCTCAACCTGCTTATGAACTACAAGGGATCCTCCAAGCAAAACCAACCAGTGCCAGGGACTGGCGGCCTGACTTTCTACCAAGCCATGGACGAGGATGATGGGATTGCCCAAGCAAACATAAGCGACGGTGGGCGACGTGATTTCAGCAAACGCCGTTGTTACGAATGCGGAAAGATCGGACACATTGGTGCAGACTGCCAAGTACGCAAGGCCAGGGAAGCAGCTGAGAAAGCCAGTGACAGCGGGGGAGACACACAGGAGGAGGGAGACAACCATGCGATTGTGACATCAAGTGGGTCCAGTACAAAAAATGGCTTCTGGGAAGATTACACTGAGACGGATGGTTTCGGATTTTACCAGGCTCACGAACGTGTCCCCAAAACTTGGCTACTTCTTGATAGTCAGTCCACATGTGATATCTTTGGGAATCCCGAGCTGCTCACGAACATACGCAGTGCAAATGGGCGGAGCATCAAGATACACTCCAACGGTGGGACTATGGTGGTTGACCAAGTTGGGGATTTCAAGAACTACGGTACTGTGTGGTATAGCAACAAGGCTATTGCCAACATCTTGTCTCTCTCCAAAGTCAAAAAACAGTACCCCATTCGCTATGACAGTGTGGGAGGAAATCAGTTCGTTGTGAGCACGCCACGGCATGACATCATCTTTAGTGAAAGCGATCGTGGACTGTACTATCACGACACAGACAACCGTGCAATTGTCCTTGTCCATACAGTGCAGGAGAACCAAGAGGGGTTCACGGACCGCGAGTACGATGCGGCCGTTCAAGCACGCCGGGCGCTTGCATTAGTGGGTTACCCTTCACCCAAAGACTTTGAAGGAATGGTGCGTTCAAATCTTATTCGGAATTGTCCTGTCCAACCTCGTGACATCTCGGTGGCTCACAAAATCTTCGGCCCAGATGTTGCATCACTCAAAGGGAAAACAGTTCGACGAAGACCCGAGCCTGTTGTGAGCGAATATGTTCATGTGCCTCGGGAAATTTTGGCACTGAACAATGAAGTGGAAGTGGCAGCAGACGTATTATTTGTGAATGGCTATCCATTTCTTTTGAGTGTCTCACGGAAGATTAAATTCATGACGGTGGAATATCTTCCCCGTCATTGCGAAGAGGATCTCGCAAGCTCCATTAGAAAAATAGTTAAACTCTATGAAAAACGTGGATTTAAAATCACCCAGTTTTACATGGACCATGAGTTTGAATGCCTCAAAGGGAGGCTCAGCAATGAGGTACCGATCAATACCACCGCCAAGAGTGACCATTTCCCTGAAATTGAGAGACCTGTCCGTGTTGTCAAGGAAAGAGCACGTGCCATCTACAGCACATTACCATTCACCAAAGTTCCAGGCAGAATTATTGTGGCATTACTAACATTTGTGGTCACATGGCTCAATGCATTCCCACCTAAGAATGGGATATCAAGAACATACAGTCCGCGCACAATCCTGACTGGAAAAACACTTGATTTTGAAAAGCATTGCAAGCTCCCATTTGGTTCCTATGCACAAACTTTTGAAGACAATGACCCTAGCAACACAATGGATGCGCGCATGGCAGCCTCTATCTGCCTCGGGCCCACCACCAATTTCCAAGGAAGTTACAAATTTCTCCACATCGGAACCGGGAGAACTGTGACACGACGCCAATGGACCGAACTCGCCATGCCCAATTGGGCGATAGACCGTGTGAACGCTCTTGCACAAAAAGAGAAATCAGAGGGAGGCCTCGTGTTTGCTGACCGTACAAACACACTTTTCGATGCCTATCCCGAGCTAGATGGCATCGCAGGAGTGGATCTGCCCAATGACAATGAGGAAGGGCACATAGAAGATGAAGACGCGGAAATAGAAGACGAAGCAAACGAGCAGCGAGACGCGGAAATAGAAGACGAAGAAAACGAGCAGCCACCTGACAGTAATGAAGATGTCCCTTTTGATCCTAACAATGAACCAGAGCCCAGAGAGCATCATGCAAATGAAGTGGATGGTGCCAACGGCATTACCCCAAGAGTGGACGACAACATTGGGACCACAGGAGTGGTGCCAGGTACAGTGAAAGAAGACCCAGGGACCAATGAGCCAAATGCTGATGATGCCATTGGAGAAAGTACAGAAGTGGCTGGCGAAACGGCAGGAGATCGTGAAACTGCCACAGAAATTCCTGCACAAATGGGAGAGACAAACATTGACCACACAGACCACGATGCTTCCGACGATCAATCTGGTGACGAAGCAGATGATGGGGCAATGGAGGTTCCTGATGAAGAAGTATTCCATCCAAACTCCACCACTCCATCAGTGCGTAGGACATATAACTTAAGAACAAACAGAAGTGGTCGGGATTATAGCCACCGGTATGGGCACCACATGTCCCATGTCATCCATCATGCAATGACACAGTATTCACTGCCGAAGGGAGTAAAAAGATTTGGTGAACGATGAGAGGCGGCCATAACAAGCGAGCTGCTACAACTGCATATGCGTAAAACGTTTATCCCCCAAGATGCCGACCAGATGACTGATGACCAGAAGAATGCTGCGCTTGAGTCACTCATGTTCCCGAAGGAAAAGCGTGATGGGAGCATAAAAGGTCGTGCATGTGCGGATGGGAGGAAACAGCGAAACAACAGATGCAAAGGACGCAGCATCCCTGACAGTAGCGCTTGAGTCAGTACTGCTTACCTCGGTCATTGATGCGTTTGAGAACCGCGATGTTGCCGTGGTGGATATCCCAGGTGCATATTTGAGTGCTGATATGGATGAAGAAGTGTTTATGACCCTACGTGGGAAACTAGCTGAACTGATGGTAAAGACTGCCCCAAATGTGTACCGGAAGTATGTGACAATGGGTGCAGGGAAGCGACCAATCTTGTATGTAAAACTACAGAATGCGCTATATGGCTGCTTGAAATCAGCGCTGTTGTTCTACCAGAAGCTCGTGGGAGATCTGGAGTCACAAGGTTTCAAGCTGAACCCCTATGACCCATGTGTGGCCAACAAGGTGGTAAATGGCCAACAGTTAACAGTGTGTTGGCATGTAGATGATCTGAAAATCTCACATGTGGACAAAAATGTGGTGACGAATCTGATCAAATGGATGGAGTCTGTGTACGGGGATATGCGAATTTCACGTGGGAAGAAACATGACTATTTAGGAATGTGGTTGGATTTCTCCACGCCCGGTGAAGTCAAAGTGTCGATGGTAGACTACCTCAAGGGGGTAATTGCGGATTTTCCAGAACTGATCACAAAGAGGTCATCAACCCCAGCTGGAGATCATTTATGGGAAGTACGACCAGATGACAAACGCGAGCTACTGGATGAAGAAAGAGCAAGAGCATTCCATCATGCGGTGGCCCAACTTCTCTTTGCTTGTGCTAGATGTCAGAAGGATATACAAACGGTGATTGCATTCCTGACAACAAGGGTGAAGTCACCAGATGA
>JAMASZ010000354.1 GCA_023301585.1 Alphaproteobacteria bacterium
AAAATGGGACTATTTAATTTTGTAAAAGACGCAGGTGCAAAAGTTGCGAGCGTATTTGGTGCAAGCGAAGCGAATGCAGCAACACCAGAAGCGCCAGCAAATGACATCAAGGGTGAATTTGCCAAATATGATTTTAATATCGAAGGACTGGACGTGCAAGTGCAGGGTAGTAAAGTTACCTTAAACGGTACGGCGCCAGATGCAGAAACATTAGAAAAAACAATCTTGGTTGCCGGTAATATCCAAGGTGTTGACCAAGTTGAGTCTAACATCAATGTTGCTAATGCTGAGACAACGCAAGAGCCACAATTCTACACAGTAAAATCTGGCGATAACTTATCAAAAATTGCAAAGCAGTTTTATGGTGATGCGAATAAATACCCAGCTATTTTTGAAGCAAACAAGCCAATGCTGTCACACCCAGATAAAATTTATCCGGGTCAAAACCTACGCATTCCACGCGAAGAAACTGCTGCAGCGTAAGTTTTAATAAAATAAGAATAAGTAAAAATCCGTGAGGTTAACGCCTGACGGATTTTTTATATGCGCTACGTAATTAGATTATTACCTAAACCCGATTGTAGGACCAACAGTTACACTATAATCTCCGTTGTCGCTGTATTGAACTTTAGCTTCGGCTTGAACACGACCGACGTCCATAGGCGTTCCATAAACATCAACCGATAGTTCTCCAGTCAAATCACGCCTTATACCTGCTTCATAAGTAACATCAGTTCCATCAGAACTTGTTTGTGCCGCGGCTCCTAAGAAAATATCAGTTGTTTGATTGCTCCATTCTATCCCCGCTGTAACACCACCTTTTAAATCAAGGTTGTTTTCTATTGGACCGCCTTTTGTTCCAGCACCAACAGATACGGAGTAATTATCTAATGCCCATTCTCCCTTAACGACTTCTGAATTTGAGTAAGTTATTCCACCCGTGATTTTTGCTTCATTTTGTGAGGGGTCAGATGAAAATTGTAGACGCCCTGATGTCGTAAATTCGTAACCACTGTTTTCATCACCTAAAGGTTTAGAAACATTATATTCACCAGTCGCTTTAACACTACCGTCTGTATTTGCATAGACGCCAACTCGGCTTGACTCTGTTTCACGTTGAACGCCTACTGCGGCGCCACCACCTTGCAATCCAGCAACGGCACCATTCTGTGGATCTAAAACTTTTAAGACTTCTAATTGAACATCTTCAGGTGAAGCGTCTTCTGGAAGATTGGCTTTTGGATCGACAAGAATATCAATGCTTTCCTTGTTTAAAAGAAAACCTTCACCAATAGATACGTGCTCACTTATATTTGACATAATTAATTATAATATAACCGAGTCAATTGATGCAAATATAGTGTAGAGTATCTATGTTAAGTGGCTGATTTATATAGCTTTTAAGAAACCAGCATATCAATGGGTTTTGTGTCGCCAACTGGACGGTAAAGTACCATCATGCCTGCGGCTTCGCCAGCTTGAACGCCTAAGGGGTCGTCTTCAATGACTAAACAATTTCCAGGGTCAATTTCTACCTTTAATGTCGACGCCATGTATTTTAAGGCTTTTTGATAAGGGATAGGGGAGGGTTTACGCCCTTCGTAATCTTCCTTACAAAAGACAAACTCAAAATAGTCGGTTAGTTTTTTTGCATTAAGCGCAGACATAACAGATTTCTGACGCCCGTTGCTAACGACGCATTGCTTTACTTTTGACTTTTTAAATCTCTTCAACGCCTCTAAAACACCATCACGAATTTTCAGCTCGTCCATATGGTCGAAATACCACGCGTCAATTTGGTCGAGATAAGTTTGCTTATCCGCTTTTAAACCAAGCTCTTTGGAAATCCATTCCCAGTTTTGGTTGCCATTATTCTCGTAAATTTTCTGGCGGTATTTTTCGTCTAAAACAATGCCGTAAGTTTTCAAAACTTCAACATGCTTACGCCAATGATGCTCCGCCGTTTCCACCAGCGTATTATCACTATCCCAAAAGACGTATAGGATTTTTGTCATCGTTTAAACCTTCTAAGAATTCATCTTTAATTACGGCTAGACCAATATTACCACAAGAAGAACGCATATTGCCGATTAATTTATCACCTAAAGTAACCTCTGTGAAAGGCGCGGATGGCATGTCTTTGAACTCTAAACTCACCAAATGTTTCTTGCCTAAATTGCGGAAATGCATACGCGCGGTCAGTTCTTGCCCCATGTAACACCCCTTATTAAAATCAACACCGTTCACTTTGTCGATATTACATTCAAGCAGGGTTGAACGTTCCAACGCCATGTCGCGACTGCCGTCAGGTACACCAAGGGTGATGCGGTGTTTATCCCATTCTTCAAAATTAACCTCATTAATGTCGGGCTTTTCAAATGAACGATATCCCATGTCATTATGGCGCGGGTCTTTTAATCCATGTTCGTGATTAATGGACGCATAAACGGGCACCACTTCCTCAACAGATAACTGAACTTTGGAGCGAAGCTTGTAAAGATTTAGACGTTTATATAAATCCTGCGCACGTTCACCGCCTTCACAATCCAGCAATATAAACCCATCACCATGATGCAGGAAGAAATCATGCAAGAACTTTCCTTGCGGTGTCAGTAAACACCCATACATAATGTGTTGTTCCGCAAGACGCTCAACATTTTGCGAGATTAAACCTTGTAGAAATTCTACACGGTCTTCGCCTTCAACATGAATAAGCCCACGGTTTGGTAATGTTACAAAAGTGTTGTCAGTCATAGGTAAGCTTATAGCACAAAGCTACGCTTAGTTTAAATTACTCATTTAAACTTTTATAAGGCTCTGGCTTTTGCTTAGAGGTATGAAGCGTCGTAACGTTTTCACGATCGCCTCTTTTTGCTTTAGGTTTCAAGCGGCCAGTGTTTTTAACGTAGTCGTTACGTGCCTTGTCTGCTTGTGTGTAAGGAAGGTATTCTAAACGTTCCCAACCTTTGGCGTTCATGCATGTTTCGAAGTCACTGTAATCTAAATGTTCTGCGTATAAGTACCCGTCACGCTCTGGGCTATCCCAGTTATCTAATTCTGGTTGCGCGGCGGTGCGGTTATCCATTGTATTACCGTTATTATAATTTGATGGAATGGCACGACGAATGGCGCCTAAGTTTTCTAACTCACGAATTTCAACCGTACAGTTTGAAATATCTTGGTGAAGCATCTGTTGTGCCTTTGGTCCTTGCTGATAAAGAGCGGAGCTTGCGCTACTACGCTGCCAATAAGCGGCATCTTCAAACTTTGGGTGTGAATCAAGACTGTTAGGGATAAGGCTGTGACAAGCACTAAGTCCTGTTAAAGAAATAAGGGAAATAACGAGAGTTGTTTTTTTATTCAGCATGATTTGTTTCTTTAAGCTTTTTTGAAAATTACACAAACCATAGGATATCAGTATAGAAAGGCTGGCTCAACGCTCTTATTGTCCCTTTTCAGGCTCTATCCACCACGTTTCGGTCACAACGCCGTAAATTGCCGTGTTTTCAGGGCGTTTATAGGGCTTCCAATACGCAATAAAGTCTTTTGGGTTGTAATAAAGAGGGATCATGTAATGCCCTTCTTGCAGTTTTCTGTCCAAGCTTTGCGTATTTTGAACCAATTCAGCGCGTGTTTTGGCTGTTGGCACTGACTTCGCTAACGCATCAATCTCTGGGTCACAGATGCCCGCATAATTCCAACGCGATGGCTGGTTCGCAGATTCACATGACCAAAACAGATATTGCTCCGTCCCTGGTGAGAGTGTCGATGTCCAAAAATACAACGTCATGTCAAAATCATAATCGCTCATGCGACCACGATAAGCAGCCGTATCCAAAACGCGCACATTTGCCTCAATGCCCATTTTTTGCAGGGAGCGGGTGAGCGATAACGCAATTTTTTCATTTGATGGATCATCAAGTAAAATTTGGAACTTCATCTGCTCGCCAGTTTTGGTGCTGATGCGTTTACCATCTTTTACAATCCAGCCAGCTTTTTTCAAAAGCGCATCACCCTCGCGCATTAAAATACGACGGTTATTTGTTTTACGAATTTGTGGCGCTGTGTATGCCAAGTCTGTGTTTGGATAAAAACTGTTTATTTGTGAATACTCACCATAGAATAAGTTCTTATTCATCCACTCAAAATCAAAGAACAACGCAAGCGCTTGACGCACACGAATATCATCAAATGGTGCGCGGCGCGTGTTATAAATAAAGCCACGCACGCGATCAGGACGACCATGTTTAATTTCTTCCTTGATAACCTTACCTTCGTTTAGGGCAGGGAAATCGTAAGTGCTGTTCCAATTGCCCGCATCCCATTCACGGCGAAGGTGCAAATCACCCGCCTTGAAACTTTCAAACGCGACCGTATCATCACGGAAGTAGTCGTAAATTATTTTATCAAAATTGTGATGTCCTTTATTGGTCAGGCTATCCTTCGCCCAATAATCTGGCACACGTTCCAAAATAATGCGCTTACCCGCATCAATTGATGCAACCTTATAGGGACCACTACCAAGGGGGGCTGTCAGCGTTGTTTTATCAAACTCTTTATCCGTCCAATACGCTTTCGACAAAACTGGCATTAGGCAGAATATAAGCGCTGTTTCGCGGTCATAACCTTCCTTGAAACTAAACTTAATCGAGTCTTCGTCCAAAATTTTAACATCAGCCAATTGATAGATACGACGCATATTTGGGCGTCCTTTTTCCATCAATGTTTGATAAGAAAACATAATGTCATCAACAGTAATTTGTGATCCATCATGGAAACGCGCTTTTGGATTTACATTAAAGGTAATAGAGGAGCGGTCTTCCGGCACATCAATGCTCTCAGCAATCATTGGATACATTGTGAACGGCTCGTCCCATACGCGCGCCATTAAACGGTCAGTGACAAGGTTTAACCCTTGTGCTGCTTTCCCTTTAATCGCGTAGGGGTTCAATGTGTCGAACGTGCCAATAGCGGCTTGCTTTAACACACCACCTTTTGGTGCGTCAGGATTGGCATACTCTAAATGTAGTGAGTTGGCGTTATATTTAGGCGCCCCAACCATAGCGATACCAAAGGGCTTTTTTTCTTCGGCTATTACGGGTGTAATAACTGAGAAAATTAATGCCGTCAGTAAAAGGAAAAATCTGATAATTACGCTACCTTCTTTTCTGCAATTAAGGCGCTTAAATCTACTTCAGGACGTGGTCCCATATGTGAGATAACTTCTGCTGCCGCGATAGAACCTAAACGACCGCACGTTGCCATGTCTTTACCTTCAGTGTATCCGTATAAAAACCCTGCGGCGTAAGCATCACCAGCACCTGTTGTGTCTACAATCTTCTCAACTGGTTCTGCATCAACTTTTGTGGTGTGACCACTATTGACGATAATAGAACCTTTTTCACTGCGTGTGATTGCGATAGTCGCACATTTAGACTGCGCAATTTCAATTGCTTCTTCGACGGTATCAACTTCGTAGAGAGATTTTATTTCATCTTCATTGGCGAATAAAATATCAACGTGCATACTGACTAAGTTCTTGAATGACTCGCGGTGACGGTCAACGCAGAATGGGTCAGATAAACTCAATGATACTTTACGGCTTGCTTCATGGGCAAGACGGGCCGATTTAACAAATGCTTCCATTGCTTGTGGTGGATCATATAAATACCCCTCAAGGTAGAC
>JAMASZ010000355.1 GCA_023301585.1 Alphaproteobacteria bacterium
CGAAGGAAAACTTCTCGCAGACGTGTGTGCCATAACACCAACGTTTCATCCTGTTCCCGTTCCATGATTTGGAACAAGGAAGTAAAATGTTGTGTCGCTGAAGGGTCAACAAACACCTGTTCCATCTCATCCAAAACATCCTCGATGTCTTGATCGGTATCCTCTTGAAGATGTTGGACTGCCCTAGCGGCAGCATCCTTAAGAGACACATACAGCATGAGGACGGCTCGATCATTAGGCCACTGATTAAGGGCCATGGCTTGGGAGAAATTGCGACGAAATGTAGACCATTTGATGGCATCGCAGTCGGAGAGAACATCCGGAGTCACCTCCTTATGTCGTGGTGGAGTGGGAGGTTGATGGGAGGCGCCACCAGCCGACCCACCTCCTCCACGGCCCCTTCCCCGACCTGATCCGGGAGCGGCATGATGACCAGCCGATTGGTTTTGAAACGCGGTGTATAAATTGTGTTGGTTGACATTGAGACCAACTAAAGCGTCCGAGAGCCGCAACAACGCCGGCCCAACCGCGGCGGCGTCGGAAACGGACGCGCCGGAGGACACGGGTACAGTCGGTGGGGGAGGGAACGTCGTTGGCGGGAGAGTCTGTTGATGTTGACGCATCCGGGACTGACGTTGTTGTTCGTCCCAAAGCTGGTTTTGTTTGTCCAACAAGGATTGGAAGGTGGAGGTCAGTCCTGGACCCGAGCCCGTCGTAAAAGAGCCTCCAAAGTGGGCTCCCGCCGTTGTTGTTGGTGCTGTTGTTGTTGTTGTTGTTGTTGTTGTGGTGAAGGCGTCGCCGGCGGTGGCGCCGTCGAGCGACGTTCGTGACGCTTGTTCCTCTCCCGTAGCTCCATGAAGATCAGGATCATGAGGGCCGAGGAGCCCATCACGTGTAGGATCCATAGGGTGAAACCCAGATTGATCCCGAGGTAGGCTATGTCGAGGTTTGAAAGGATCGTCGATGACATCATCAAGAATTTCCGAGTCCGAAATTGGCATTCGCCTAAAACTGATGTAAAGCTGTGATCTCAAACGAACAAGGTCATATTAAAGAGCACAGTGTTACCTGAAGTAGCGAGCAGAGCAACTTTTTCCACGGCCGGTGAGGTCAAAAGGACAGGGAAATCTCTGGTAAAGAGATCAGATATTAGGAAAAATCCAAATTTCCTACATATATGATCGCCTTACCTGGCTACAATCAGCAAATGGAGTCGGAAATGAGAAGTCAAAAAGGTCCGAAGAGGAGGAAGTGTTCCTTGGAACTGGTACCTTCAACCGCTTGCCAAGTCCTTTATAGGAGGAGCAGTATGGGGAAAAATACTCATTGGTAAGTGAGGACGACGAAAGCAGATCCACGCCCAACAAAATCGGCGGGAAAGTCATCCGTGATTCGCGGAAAAATCAACAATGGGAGAAAGCACCCAATCGAAAGTTCCACCAAGAAGCACAATCCCATGGAGGAGGAACAATATGGCGAGTTTTCTTTGTTCCCGCAACAACTTGGGGAAACCAAAAGAAAACCACCCCAATCCTTTGTTATCGAATGAGATCTCAGCTTGCGAAAGAATGGAAATTTTAGCATCATTAGGAAAATTGATCTTTTGTTGCCATTCCGGGAGGGAAAACGACTACGCTCAACAATATGTGCGTAATGGAAGAAAGGGATATGCCCAAGGCGATCATTTGGGATCCCTTTATATATTCTTTTCGTATGGTTACAAAAGCAATCTAATGGTGATAGGCACAATAAGAGAGGAAAATGTCGAGCAGACTAGATGTAGCCGGAAAAGAAAGGAAAAGCAAGCTAACCAGCAAGACGAATTGTAACAGGAAGATTTTGCGACCTCTGGTCTTCCATAGACTGATCTCGTTTCTGTCGTTTTACCGTTCGAAGTTCTTTATTTGAAATACGCCCTTTTTCCTTTTTATCTTGTTAGAGGGTAGAAAACGGGAGGAACAGCCAAAAATAAGGAAAGAAACGAGATAGAGTCATTAAAATATACTTAATTCGCTACCTTTCATGAGATGGAATCTCATCGATCCCCATTTTGATTACATTGTATTGTATTTAATAGGTTCCGACAAAAGGATGGACGAGATGAACCCGACCCAGACGCCATGGATTGAAAGTGACATGACTTTCGAATCTCCGGATCACTCGAATGTCAACCTCGTAAGTGACCAGATCAACTCGAAAATTCGAACTTTTCTCGCAAGTGTGTTGAAACGCAAAATCTGTTTTTCAACAACATGTCCAATCCCCAGCAACAATATGTGGCGTCGACCAACCCGACCGTGTCGGTGGTTCATCCCGGAGCCAACCCTGGTGCCGTGGCGTACCCATACGCCTATGGGGCGCAATCGTATGTGACTGCTGGTCAAGCTGTAGCTCGGCCTGAAGTTGATCAACAGGTGTACGGCCAGGAAGGCTATGGAGGACAGGGAGCGATGGCCGGAGGAACCGGTCCACCCGGGTACCCGCGACCCGGCTACCAAAGTCCCCCTTTACCCTTGGGAGCGAGTGCTACCAATTATCATCCAGGTGAGAATGATGTTATTTAATTTTATGTGTTGTCGTTAGAAAGTTTGCAATGCCGTCATATTCTTATATGTGTTATATTTGTACCCCAATCTGTAGAACCGCAGGGGTACGTCTATGCCGGATCTGCGTCCGGAAGTGTGGGCACGCCCCAAGTGGCGCCCCATGTGGCGGCTATTCAATATGGTCCCTATACCCCGGCAACGGTGCCGGCGGCAACAGCGAACTGGGGAAATTATTGGGCGTCTGCAACCACAGATCAGACTGGGGTGACACCGTACTACAGTGTGCCCCCAGCCCAGCCCTATGGAGGGTATGGGCAGATGAACCTGACTGCCGTCGGACCCGTGTCGACCATGGGGCCGACCTTGATGTCCACCCATGGGGCGACAGTCACCACGAGCGTCGGGACCCTGATGCCCGAAGGCTATGTTCATCCCGGAACCTCGGCAACCCATCTTCCCGTGGTTCCGGCCCGCAGCGTGATGTCAGCCACCGTGGTGGGCGGAGCCGGCGCCAAAGGAGGGGCACAACCAGACGGAAGTGGAGGACACACGCAATGGTGGACAGACGAGCCCAAAAATCCAGTGGAACGCAAGAGGCCAGAGAATATAGAAATGCGTACGCCAATCAGCCCGCCAATGCCAAGACTGATGAACGAGGAATTTGGTTACCGACAAGATCGTGCCGATCAATTTCGCCGAGGAGGACCCTGCGAAACAGGAACTGTACCTACGCCAGTGGCAGAAGCAGTTGCCAACGTACTTGGGGCTACTCGAACTCGCACAAATGAGCAATCAATCGGGCCCGACGGAACGGCGACGACAAATAATGCGTCGACCAATGAAAAGGGCGACGGAAAGACCGCGAGTAGCCCACTACTGGGAGGGGCTAGGATGCTCGAGCGCATCCGGACCGGGGAACTGTCGGTGCAGGTTGGGCAAAATACCGGAGCGGCTGTCAAAGGATGCGCGACAGACGACAGAACCGGCGAGCCAACTATACAGGTGAACGTGCCCTCGCCAAGGGGAGGAGGGTCACTACTCATCAGTATGGTGGGGCAGAATAATAATAATCATGCCCGACCAGACCAAGTAATTCCTACCGCCGACGTACCTCTGTTGAGAGCACCAAGAGTAGAGGACAATGAGCCAATTGCTGATGTTATAATTCAGCAATTGGCCGACATTCGCTCTGTCCAACTGGAAGAGTCGCAGCTGGACCAATCTGGTGAAAAGCAAACATCTATTCCGAACAACTCGACCGGCCCTGTGGCGGCAACTGCCAACCCAAAAGAACAGACGAGGCAGCCTTCACCAGTTGCAACGAGCCCGAGAATGTCACCCAACCTGGACGAGGACGAAGTGATTGTAAGGAAATCACCCACCCTGAGTCGAGATGGCGTCTTCACGAGGGGAAAGAAACGGGGAAGGAAGGCCAAAATCGTTGTTCCCCATATCGTAGATGAGGATGCTGTGCCACAACATCCCAACGAGGTAGAGGCGTTAAAGGATGTGCAGGAGAAGTTTCGAAAATTGCAAAGGGAGAAAGTGCAAGAGCTGCAGGAAGAAGTTGTCCCCACAGTAGTGACAAATACCGTGGGGGATACCTTGTACAAAAGAGAAATGGCCCGGCAAAAAGCGCACACCGG
>JAMASZ010000356.1 GCA_023301585.1 Alphaproteobacteria bacterium
TCTCACGGTCCTCCCTGCCGCCGCTGCTGGCTGTTGAGCTCGTGTAGACGCGAAAAAGTTCAGTCACGTCATCACTCAAAAATTTTGCGAACAGAAACGAGGCTATCCCTAACCCTGAGATGAGACTTCCGCTAAGTCTTATCTCACGGCCCTCCCTGCCGCTGCGGTGTTGGTCGTGTGCATTCAAAAGCAAATCGACCGCGTCAGTGTGATGTATTCTCGGCTGAGACGAGACTTTGAGGAACCCTCTCGCCCCTTCTGTGCGCGCGCGGATCCTGCGACCGGTAAATGGTATATTCCAGAAATGATTTGCCGGATATGAGATCTAGTCTAGGTCCCCCTCCCCCCTCTGTCACAATCACTTCGCCACCTCCTTCTCCTCCCGCCAATACTCAGGTGGCCGATGCGTCCTGCTTTTTTCGAACCAGTTATGACCTCCCCACTGTCATATGCTGCTGAACTCGTGGTCGGCGTCGGCGTCACCGAAGATCCTGACCGCGACACGGGACCGTGTTCATTTGAGGGCGGACTCTCGTCCGGCAACGGCGAGGAAGACTTTGGTTTTCTCAACCCCGTATTTCCCGACTCGGGTGGCGAGATCCAGGTGAGGCAGTGTTATCAACTTTAGGCCCTGTTCTGTTAGATGATAAACAGAAACAAGTCAGTCAGCTCCAGTGACCAGCAATGGCCTGAAACCGTTTCGGCCCGAAACACCCATTTTCCGAAAAACTGGACTGTCACAGTCCCGTTGATGGACGTGCCAGACGGAGATGTGCGGACCATCAAAATCACGATTTGCGCAGCAGCTTTCGTGCAGGCCCGAAATGACAATTACGTCGCGCCTGGCTCTCAATCTGAGACTTCTCTCTCAATTTCACCAAGACCTTTTTGTTAGGGTTCGGGTTAGTTGACAACACTGGTGTGAATGGAAGGCTTCAATTGTTTTTGTACTCGTTGAGTACATGAAATCTCGACGCCTGCAAGCTGTTAAATCACGTCGTCCTTCTGTTTCTTCCGCACCGTAATCTGTCCTTGCTCACAACACACCCTGCAGATTTTTCTGGGGCTTCTCAGTTTGGTAGACAAGTGTCCGATCGATGGGCCCGCCTTTTTGAAAACGGTGAAGGAGCGCATAGACGGGGGCGAACTACCCCTGGCCGCTTTCCGGAAGACACCCGCGAGTCAGCGAACCATCGGGATGGACGTCACGACGGACTCCTGCCTCATCCTGACCGGTAATACACAAGTCGGCAAGTCTTTGGAGACCATCATCCATATTGTGAAGGGTTGGCTTCAGCAGAGACTCGCGCCGGTCTTAATCACGCTGAACAGCTCGATTCACCTTACCGAGTTCGTCGGTCGATTCGCATCTACCAACGAGTTCCTGCTCAAGGTGTGGAAGCTCGCCGGCTTCGACCCCTGCCACGCACCGTCGACCCGGCTCTTCTTTGAAAACACCACGAGAGAGTTGATCGAGTACAAACAGTGCCTCAAGGACGTGAAGGAGGGCAACAAAAAAGTCATTCCTGTGTGGGCAATGCTCAACAATCCCTCGAGGGCGAATGTCTTGCGGGAGAAAATCACGCCGATCGTACTCGAGATTTTGGGAACAACCGAGACAAACAAGATTCCCCTGGCAGGGGTGATTGACGAGTTCGACGAGTTTCTGAAGACGGGGGATGGAAGCTCGCCCTCGGAGAAACCGTATTCCACACCAATATCGGGATTCCCCGACTGGTACGAGGCAGTGTCGACCTTCATCCTCGTCACGGCGACACCCGCCGCGCTGTACATGAACAACAGCCGCGTCGGCGACAAGACACGTCGCGTCACCGAAATAGCCCATTCGAAGCACTACTGGGGGTGGAGCCAGTCGGTCACGTCGAAACACAAGGTCATCGCTCGCCGGATCGGCGGCATGGACGAAATGATGAGCGATTGGCGCCAGTCGGAAAACAGTCGGTTTGCGCTGGTTGTGCGGAGCTCGCTAACCATAATCAAGGACATGACGGCAAGCTCCACGACGGTCGCGATAAACTACGCCGACGTCAGCGGCTTGGTGGCCACGGTTTGGACCGCGACCAGCGTCCGGTGCATCTTGCCGGACGCCGCCGACGCAGCGGCCTCTCCCATGCTCGCAGCTTTCAGAGGAGCGGACGAAGGTACCTTCAAGGAGAAATCTCTGCAGCCGGGCGTGCTTCAGTTCGAGTCCAACGGCAGGTCCATCTGCGACTACAGCAGCCTCGTCACCTGGATGCATGCGCAGAAGGTCAAGCCCAAGATGATCACCTTCGCGACCAACGTTGCCGGCCGAGGAGTTTGTCTCAAGACCCAGGACCACCACTGGCCCATCACCGATCTCATACTCGACGCCCCCGCCATGAACGGCTCGACCATGGAGCAGGCCGTTGGGCGCGCGACCGGCAACGACACGGGACTCATCAAGAACGTCTGGGCGACTGAGAACATGCACGGGATACTCGAAGGACACCTCCGGGCCAACAACGTCATCGTCGGCAAACTCGCGACGGAGGACAGTTCTCTAAGCAGCCTGGAGACCCTCGGACAAGACGTGGAGGACGCCGACGAAGGCGCAGCTGTCCAGGACAAGTCCGGGACGTTCGAGGCCTTGTCCGGAAAGAAGCACACCCGCCCCGGTGCGGCAAGGGCGCACAACATGGCGCACTCCCGCGTCTCGAGGGCCATGAAGCGCAAGAGGGTCACCCTCTTGTACGATGCCTCCTTGACTCAAGATGAGGACAAGGAGGAGGACAAGGAGGAGGACAAGGAGGAGGACAAGGAGGAGGACAAGGAGGAGGTGGACACAGGGGAGGACAAGGAGGAGGAGGATGAGGAGGAGGAGGAGGAGGAGGAGAGGGAAGAGGAAGTGGTGGTGGAGCAGCGCAAGAAGCACAAGAAGCACAAGAAGGACAAGAAGCACAAGAAGCACAAGAAGCACAAGAAGCACAAGAAGAGGGAGCACCGCAAGCAGCAGCAGCAGCAGCAGGAAATCCCCAGTGTACCGGCGTCGGCGACAGAGAGGGCCTTGAGGGAAGAGCCCCTCACCATCCCGGAAGCACTCTCGCTCTGTGGCGCCCTGTCACTCGAAGACCTAGTGAGCTTTACTCTCGGTGCTCAGAAAAACGACGAGAAGTCTGTCCAAAAGCAGAAAGACATTCTGCAGAGCATGAACAAGGAGATGTTGGAGTGCATCGGTGTTGAGTACAAGGACGGCAAATTTGATATGAAGTAAGGCAGTTCAGGAAGGGGGAAGGGGGGGGGAGGAAAGAGATTTTTTTTGTAACGATTTCAATAAATTTAATTTAATCATTTTTTGCGGCAGCTTTGTGCGTCGGCGATTGACGCCGGCTGCATCACATCTTCAATCATATCGGCCACGCGTTTCCATTTTTTGAATGCGTCATCGATGACCTGTTTGTCGAACGCCTCGACACCCTTCGGTGGTTCTGTCACAAACGCCGACGTATAGACATAAATATCCACGCGATCGTGATCACACGGCTTTTGGTGGCTCTTGTACCTTATCGCGCGCCCGATGATCTGATTCATCTGGGGAATGTTCCAGCACATGTCGTACATAAACACCTTCGACGTACACTGAAGGTCCAGGCCTACGCTGCCCGCCTTTGTAATGATAAGCAGGTCGAGCTCGCCGCTGTTGAACTTTCCCTTAATATCGAGACGATCGTCGTCCTCTGTTTTACCATTGTACACCTCGATGGAAGGAGAAATCTTACCCTTTTTTTGGCGACACAGGCGACGTATCTCTGCCTCCAGGTCTTGCACGACGTCTATGTTAAAAGCGTACAGCAAGAGCCGTCCGCGCTTGAGACGTTTCGGATCTCTTTTCCCATCACTTGTAGTACGTGTTTGCACAATTTCCTTGACAACATCGCCTGCCACCCGACTAATCTTCGGAGTCACTTTACCCTTCTCTCTCTCCGCGTGCGTGTTGATAATCACGCGTTCCCTGGCGAAGAAGGGATGGAGTAAACTCTCCGCACGAGGCTCTCTCTTGATACGCCTGAGCAACTTTAGGTATTCCTTGTTCTGATTAGGAGACATTGAAACAGGCACGGTAGACACTCTGTAGCCAGGGAAATGGTTCTCACTCTCGAATATTTTCCCACGATCCTTTAGGTAGTTGTAGCGGGGACCGATGTTGTACATCGACACCTTGTTCCGTAAGAAATCAATTTTGTCCTTGTTTGTGGTGTCCAATCTGTCCCACTTTTGTGGTCGCCAGTGCTTTTTTCTCTTCTTGCACAGGAGGTTAATCAGAGGTACGATTTCGTCCGGAGAGTTCGGTGCCGGAGTCCCGCTCAAAAGAAGAAGGTACGGCACATCTAGTTTTTCCAAAAATCTGTACTTTTCCCCAGTAAACATATGAACTTCATCGACAATCACGAGGGAGTCCTTGAACAGGCGTTCTTTCTTGTCCAAAACAAACGACGTGTGTGTCAAAACCCTAATCTTTCGAGCCAGCGTGGGGGTGATGCCGGCCCTCTCGAACGAGTCAATGAACTCACCAGTCGCCACGTTGGGGGCCAGAATGTTGACGTACTTCACACGTTCGGCATCTATGTACTCCTTGGCGACCCATAGCGATGTCAGCGTCTTTCCGGACCCCATGCCGTGAGCGACAAGAAGACCTTTCGTGTTGGCGTACGCCTCATCCTTGTTCTTGGAAGGGTCCGCGAGATTCTTCATGAACTCGATCACGTTGCACTGGTTTGCTTTGCCCGTTTCCTCGCCACGGTTCTTCGCGCGCAGCATCGCTGTCTTCTCACGCGCATCCATCGACTTCTTGGGATTGTAGTTGGTATCGGAAAGGGACACCCGTTTTTTGCCGGTCGCAGGGTCGTACTGTACCCTCGGGGCGACGGCACGCCCGCGACCCTCATTCGTATTTTTTTTACCGGCGAGATGATCCGGCTGGAGGTTTTCGAGGAGTCTTGTGACAGCCAGAGGGGGATTGTTTTTCTTCTTTTTCTCTTTGCTGACCTTGCCCTTCCCCTCTTTGCGATCGTTCGGGGAAGCACGCTTGCTGCGACGCTTGGTAAAGATACCTGGATCACTCTTCCTTCTCATTTTGTCCACGGCTTCCTTTGAAACACG
>JAMASZ010000357.1 GCA_023301585.1 Alphaproteobacteria bacterium
AAATTGGCGTTGGCACATTGATGAAGTTTTTGTAAAAATAAATGGAGAGTTACATTATTTATGGCGTGCCGTTGATCAAGAAGGAACGATTTTAGATTGCTATGTTTCAAAGAGGCGTAACAAAAAGGCTGCGCTGAAGGTGTTGAAAAAGCTAATGTCTTGGCACGGAAGACCTAATGAAGTTGTGACTGATAAATTACCTTCATATAAGGCAGCATTAAGAGATATCGGTGCGATGAACTTACAAAATACAACGCAATATCACAACAATCAGGTCGAGAATTCACACTTACATTTTCGACGGCGTGAGAGGGGGATGAATAAGTTTCGATCAATGAGATCATTGCAGAAGTTCGTCGCAATTCAATCAACCTTCCTTAATCACTTTAACCATCAACGCCATTTAGAAAACAGAGAAAACTTTAAGAGCTTACGCCAAAATTCTCTGGATATTTGGCAGAGTGTCTGTGTGAACTAGGCTTGTAACAAGAGGGTTTTAGAGAATAGTTCGAGTTAGTCTGACAGCACCGTCCGAACACATTCCAGCAATTCCAAAGAGGTACGTCTTAAGCTCGGTTGCGTTTGCTTGTGCGAGTTACCCAAGAAATAAATGAGTTTTTACACTCATAACTACCAAATTAGCTAAAACTTTAACTATTTGTTAGCTGTAAATAGGGTACACTAGAGTAAGAATACAGGAGTATTTTAAATAATATAAACAAGGGAGTAGCCCTGATACTATGGGAATGTTCACGCTAACATTGGACTTAAGTGCATTATATAGCACAATCGCGCCTAGTTTTGAGGTGTTGGTCGATGGTGAAGTGAAGGGCAGTTTCTCAGTTACTTCTGGCTTTGGTGAACAAGATTACAGCTTTAATTCGGCGGGTGCTGTGCCGAATATTTCTTTCAGATTTAAGGATGACTTTGCAGAAAGCGGACGCTCTGTACTGATTAACGACGTTAAGATTAACGGCGTCAGTATTTCTAGTGGGTCGTTAAGCAGAAGTATGTTGGCACAGAATGAGAGTTCAAATTTAGATACAGCATCAGAAAGCGGAAGCTTTGGCGTGACGCCTCCAGGCGAGGGAACACTAGCAGTAGCGCCGCCAACAATCGCCAGTTTTGGTGGTGCGACGGTAACAGGAACAGTTAATCAAGATTTATATCTTGGTGGTGATACAGTTGATACGGACCCAGAAGTGTTTGACGCGCTTGCTGGTGATGATGTTGTACGCGGTTGGGGTGGCGATGATGCTATCTTTCTACGCGAAGGTAATGACCGTGCTTATGCTGGTGATGGCAACGACACAGTTGTGGCAGGCGATGGTAATGACTTCGTCAAAGGTGACGCCGGTGATGATGAGATCTGGGGCGGTGATGGTGATGACAGCCTGTTTGGTAATGATGATAATGATACGCTTTATGGCGGTATTGGTAATGATAGACTACGCGGTGATAACGGCGATGACGTGCTGTTTGGTGAAGAAGGTAATGACAAGTTAATTGGTGGTAACGGCGCTGATACGCTGCATGGTGGAGATGATGATGACACGCTTGGTGGCGGTAATGATAATGATACGCTCAACGGCGATGCAGGCGATGATGTCCTGACGGGTAATGCAGGCGATGATATTTTAAACGGTGGTACAGGGAATGACCGTCTTGTTGGCGACAGTGGTAATGACCAACTAAATGGCGGCGATGATGATGATGTACTAATCGGTCGTACAGGTAACGATACGTTGAACGGCGATGCAGGTTCAGACACACTTTACGATGAAGCAGGAACAGACACGCTAAACGGCGGCGCAGGCGATGACTTCCTAGTCGGCGGTGCAGAAGCCGATACTCTAAATGGCGACGGCGACAACGACATCCTTCATGGGCATGGTCTTACAGCACAGCAAGTTTACGCTGTCCTCAAGGCTAATCCAGGAATGGAATTCTTCGCAAAGACGAATAGCTTTTATATGTATGAAACGGTCGCGGATAGTTGGGCGGGCGCACGGGCGACGGCAAACGCGACAGTGATTAATGGTGTCGCAGGACATTTGGCGAACATAACAAGCCAAGCTGAACAAGACTATCTTTATGATTTAGTGATTGGCACACCAGGAGATGTATGGCTTGGGGGTACAGATGAGGTTACTGAAGGTGATTGGCGTTGGGTAGATGGCGCAGAAGCAGGAACACAGTTTTGGAGCGGTAATGCAGGTGGTGGCCCTACTAATAATTTTTATGAAAGTTTCGCAGGTGGGCAGCCAAATGAAAACGGCACAGGTGGAAACCCATCCAATTATTTACACATGTACAATAGCGGTGGAGTACTTGATGATTGGGGGGATAGAGCTGCAGTCAATACGGCAACTTATCTAGTGGAGTGGGATGCTGGCTTGATGATCGATGATAACGCCATCGATACTCTGAATGGCGGTGCAGGTGAAGACATGTTGTACGGATATGGTGGTGCAGATGTACTTCAAGGTGGTGATGACAATGACATCGCGTTTGGCGGAACGGGCGACGATAATATTGATGGCGGTGATGGCACCGATGCGCTTTACGGTGGTGCCGATAATGATACAATTACAGGTGGTACTGGTGATGATTACATCGAAGGTAATGACGGCAACGACACCATAAATGGTAATGATGATAATGATGAAATTCACGGCAATGATGGCAATGACATCTTAAATGGCGATGCTGGTAACGATGAAATTTATGGTGGCGCTAATGACGATACGATTGATGGCGGTACAGGTAATGATTATATATTAGGTGGTGATGACAACGACACTATTGACGGCGGTACAGATCAAGATTCTCTGAGCGGCGGTAATGGGAACGATACGTTAGATGGTGGTGATGGCGCTGACACGCTATACGGTGGTGCTGGTGTTGATATACTATCAGGCGGCGCAGGCAATGATATTATTCATGGTGATGGATTTGACCCAACAGCAATTAGTGGGAATGTTCTTTGGCTGGATGCTGCGGATGGCCATACCATTATGGATTCTGGTGGTGACAGTGTTGATAGTGGAGCATTTTCGGGTTCTGTTTCAACCTGGATGGATAAATCTGGCAGTGGGAATGATGCGTCTGGTTCTACGGCGACAATTAATACAGTGAATGGATTAAACTCTGTGCGCTTTACAAATGATATTATGACGACAGCAGATTTGTTTGACGGCACAATGGATGAAATGCATGTGTTTGTGATTTCCCAAGAAAATGTTCGCAGCTCTAATTTCTTTTTGAATTTTAATGGTACTGATACTACTTCTGGAGGGCGCGTATCTCTACACGCTCCTTGGAGTGATGGTGCTTGGTATTGGGATCCTGATATTTCAGAACGAACTTCTATCGGCGGAAACCCTGCTCCATTAGGTAGTGTTACACTTGCAAATGCTTATAGTACCGTTGCTGGTAGTGAGAGTGGCTTAATTTTGAATAATGGTGCCTTTAGTGACATTGATGCAGGTGGTGTTTCTTCAGACACCTCTGGTGGATTGAGAATTGGTTCTAGCACAACAGACCATGAGTTAGCTGAAATAATAGTCTTTGATCGTAAGTTGAGCGATGCAGAGGCAGATGCTATTGAAGAATATTTAATGGAAAAATGGCAAGGTGGAATCTCATCTACAGCTGGCGATAATGACACGTTAAATGGTGGAGATGGTGACGACATTATTTATGGTTATGGTGGTGATGATACTCTGAATGGTGATGCGGATAATGACACTCTCTATGGTGGCGATGGTGCAGATATTTTAAACGGCGGTGCTGGTGATGATGAAATAACTGGCGGTGCGGGCGTTGATACAATTGATGGCGGTGTTGGGTTTGATGATATCTATCTAGCCAATGGTGATTTTGGAATTGGTGAAAGCATTGATGGTGGTGCAAACTCTGATGAACTGTTTTTAACAAATGCGACCACAGTTAATTTTACGACAGGTACCTTAGCGAACCTCGAAAGTTTAGTTGGAAGCACTGGTGACGACGACGTGACTTACACAGTTCAGCAAGCGTTAGCCTTCACGACAATTAATTTGGGTGGTGGTACAGACAACAGTCGCGTTCAAGCAAATGGTGTTGTGGATGTGACAGCATTAGGCACACCTGTTGTTAGCAATGCAGAAAATGGATTTTTAACAGGATCAACAGGCAATGATGATTTAACAATTGATGGCGCACAGGTTGACGCCCTTATTTATGGTACAGGCATTATTGATTTTGATACAGGCAC
>JAMASZ010000358.1 GCA_023301585.1 Alphaproteobacteria bacterium
GCAAGCCGGGCGCAAACGCGTTGAAGAAGATTTTCATGTTGATAGTGTTGTGAGCAAGACAATTGATATTTATAATAAATTTTTAAATTAGAGATAAATAAAATGACAAAAAGTAATTCAAAACCACTTATCCTTTTAGGGCTTAATGAAATAAATTTTGAGTATATTGAGCATTACATTACCCACGGTCATTTGCCTAATTTGAAGAAGTTATTAGAAGTCAGTCCGCTGGTTAAAACATCTTCCGAGAAAACGCATGAAGAGCTTGAGCCTTGGATACAGTGGGTCTCCGTGCAAACGGGACAGCCATTTTCTAAGCATAAAATTTTTCGCCTTGGTGATATGACTGATGCTAGTCATACACAAATTTGGGAGTATATAGAGGAAAAGCATGGGGTGAAGGTTGCGGCGCTGTCGCCAATGAATGCGGCGAATTTGGCTAAAGATCCTGCTTTCTTTATTCCTGACCCTTGGACGAAAACAAAAGTTACTGGTAATTGGCTGATGCGTAAAATTACGGGCGCTGTTGCAAATGCGGTTAATGAAAACGCAACAGGCGGCAGTAAATTATCGACGTATTTTTATTTGATATTAGGAATTACGCGTTACTCCTTACTCTCTCGCCATATCAATATTGTTTTACTGATTTTAAAATCATTACGCAGTCATTATCACCGTGCGATTTTGTTAGACCAAATTTTAACGGATATGTTTTGCGCACATTGGAAGAAGGATAATGTCGGGTTTTCAACATTATTTTTAAATGGCGGCGCGCATTTACAGCATCATTATTTATTTAATGCGGCGCCTTACGAAGGTGATAATAAAAACCCTGAATGGTACATGCCAGCTGATAAGGACCCGTTGCTAGATGGGTTGAAAAGTTATGATCAATTGGTGCAACAAGTGTTGAGTTTGCCTAATAAACCGCGCGTTCTTGTAGCTACAGGATTGCATCAGAACCCTGTTGAAAAGCCAGTCTTTTACTGGCGTTTAAAAGACCACGAAACGTTTTTAGACATGATTGAAACGCCCTACACAAGCGTACAAGCGAGAATGTCGCGTGATTTCCTAATTGAGTTTCATGACGATGACAATTGTGTAACCACGGAAAATAATCTACGGAATTGTCGTGATGAGAATGACAATTTATTGTTTGAAGAAATTGAAAATAGAGGGACGTCACTTTTTGTTTCTTTAACTTACCCTTACGAATTTACTGAGAATACAGTCGTTTATTATGATGGCGGAGAGATTAAAAACTTCAAAGACCATGTTGGATTTGTTGCCATTAAAAATGGTGAGCATGATGGCGAGGGATATATCGTTGATAGCGATAACGAAATTAATTCGAAGAAGAAGTTACCAATTACAGATATCTTTAGTTTAATTGATAAGCATTTCGAAACAAAATCAGCATAATAAAAAAGCCCTCACAATGGAGGGCTTTTTAAATTCTATAATCGGTTTACTTAGAAAGTAACGATTGATTTGATGTTTTTAGCTTGAGCAATCCAGTCAGCCACTTGATCAACAGGTGCAACGCTTGGTGCAATTAGTTGTGGTCCAGAGTTGTTCTTAGCTTCCATGCTGTTCACAAAGTTTGCCGGTTCCCATTTTGCTAATTCTTCGATGTTGTAAGCGCCTGTAGAGTAAGCAAGCTCAGATGATTGGTGATCCATGCCTTTAATACGAAGAAGGTCTGACATACCAGCCCAGTCGTTTAATGGCTCTACTTTAATCTCTAATTTATTTGCAAGCTTATCACGCAATGATTGGCTGTGTGCTTTACGAAGTAAGTCACCAACAGTTGCGATACCAACGCTACGGAATAACTCACCAGTTTTAGGACCAATACCTTCCAATGTTTCGATGATGTAACCTTCGCCATCGACATCAACAAGCGTATCAAGGTCTGTCACTTCAGTATTAACAGCAGGAGCTGCCGCCATTAAAGAATTAACACCAGTGTTGCCGCTTGTATCATGTGAGTGTGTGTTGTCAGCATGATTGCGTGTACATTTTTTAGATTTCTTTAGGAATAGTCCAAGAAGTAAACCAAGTAGAAAAGCTAATAGTAAACAGATCCACATTTGAATGATTAGATATAACATTTTTTAAATCCTTATTTTCTTATATTAATTAAATTATTTAACTTTAAATTCGATGCGACGGTTTTGTGCACGACCAGCTGCTGTTTTATTATCAGCAATCGGGCTTTGATCTCCGTGACCAACACCATCAACACGTTGTTTAACGCCGTATTTCTTAAGTTGTTGTCCAACAGATACCGCACGCTTAACACTTAAATCCATGTTTGATTTAGCGTTACCAACGTTATCAGTGTGACCATGTACAACAATAGCTTGCGCAGACGGACAGTTATTAGAGATTGTTGCCAACTGTTTAATCAAAGCAATACTAGAAGTACTAACGGTAGACTTACCAGTATCGAACTTAATAGTTTTACCTTCCATGACTTCTTTAAGGTCTTCTTGGCATTTATTATTTGCCATCAGAATTTCCGCACTTGGTGCAGCTACTGCTGGTTCTTCAAATGCCGGAGCCTCAGTTGGTTCATTCATTGTTGGTGGTTCGTCCATTAAATCCATGCTTAGGTCCGTCTCATTGCTCATTGGTGGCAATGTAGGAACAAGGTCAGCTTGAACAGGTGTTACTGTCAGATTGTTATTAACCGTGCGTACACCCAATTGAGAGGCAACGTCTTGACCAATTTGCTTCTTAGATTGTTGGCTATCAACATTACCTGTTAAGGTTACGTCACGACCATTAGTCGAAGCAGAAACATTACCATCAGTAATATTAGAGATAGTTTGAGTTGCTCGTGCTTGAATAGTTTGTTGAATCTTATCTTT
>JAMASZ010000359.1 GCA_023301585.1 Alphaproteobacteria bacterium
GGCATGTTTATTGAAAAAACGCGGGCTTGCGATGCAAAAAGCAGTGCCAGTAGGTGTTGGTTCGATGGCAGCGATTCTGGGAATGGATTTGCCCGACGTTCAAGCAATTACGGATAAGGCGCAATCAGAAGCTGGCGCTGAAGTTGTTTGTGAGTCTGCCAATGATAATTCAGTTGGACAAGTGGTTGTTAGCGGTCATGCGAATGCAGTTCAAATGGCGGTTGATATGGCAACAGAACAAGGCGCTAAGCGTGCGGTTATCTTGCCTGTTAGTGCGCCATTCCATTGCGCCTTAATGAAACCAGCGGCAGATGCAATGGCAGAAGCTTTGGCGGATACAAATATTAAAGCGCCAGTTGTGCCAGTTGTCGCAAACGTGACGGCGCAAGCTGAAAGCGACCCAGATGTCATCCGTAAATTATTAGTCGACCAAGTGACAGGTATGGTGCGCTGGAGAGAATCAATCCTATGGCTAGGCGATAACGGCGTTAATGAGATGGTCGAAATCGGCGCAGGAAAAGTTCTGTCTGGTTTAGCACGACGCATTAACAAAGAGATAGCTTGTGAGAGTGTTGGCACACCAGAGCAAGTTGAAGCATTAATAGAAAAACTGAAATAAGAGGAAATAAACATGTTTGATTTAACAGGTAAAATGGCGCTGGTAACTGGTGCAACAGGTGGTATTGGTGGCGAGATTGCGAAGGCGCTTCATGCGCAAGGCGCGACCGTGGCGATTTCTGGTCGTAATCAGGAAAAGCTTGATGCGCTGGCGGGTGAGATTGGCTCGAACGTCCATGCGATTGTGGCTGACCTTTCTAATTCAGAAGGTATTGCCGAGTTAATCAAAAAAGCAGATGAGGCGATGGGGCAGATTGATATTCTGGTGAACAACGCTGGGCTAACACGCGATAATTTATCAATGCGTATGAAGGATGAAGAATGGCAAGAAGTGTTAGATGTAAATTTAACCGCACCGTTCCAACTGGCACGCGCTGTTCAACGTGGCATGATGAAACGCCGCAATGGTCGTATCATTAATATTTCTTCCGTTGTTGGTACAACGGGTAACCCAGGTCAGTGTAATTATGTTGCATCAAAAGCTGGCTTGAGTGGTTGGACAAAATCAATGGGTATGGAGATTGCTTCGCGTGGAATTACTGTGAATTGTGTGGCACCTGGATTTATTGCAACGGCAATGACCGAAGCATTAAACGATGACCAAAAAACAAAAATTAATTCAACCATTCCTGCAGGACGTATGGGTGAGCCAAATGAGATTGCTTCTGCGGTTGTCTATCTTGCCAGTGATGAATCAGCTTACGTGACGGGTGCTACCATTCACGTCAATGGCGGAATGGCGATGGTTTAATGGGAGCATTCCCCTACGACCTTATAATTTTTGATTGTGATGGCACGCTTGTCGATAGTGAATATCTGAACAACAAAGTTACGGCTGATGTTTTAAATAATATCGGCTTAACGGAGTATACCGTTGAAAAATGCTTGGAAGATTTTGCAGGTAATAGTTGGAGTAATATTTTAACTATGCTTCGAGAGAGACACAGCATCGATATTCCATCCTCAATTGTTGATGATTATATTATAAAAGTTCAAGAGGGCATGAAAACAACCAACATGGAAATTAAAGGCGCGCTTGAATTTGTTGCGCGCTGCAATGATAAGTGCAAAATAGCCGTTGGCTCAAACGGAGAGCGATCAAATGTTTTACAAGAATTAGAGGTCTTGGGATTTATGGATTTGTTTTCGGAAGAAACGGTTTATACAAAAATCCAAGTTAAAAACCCTAAACCAGCACCTGACTTATTTTTATTCGCTGCCGAGCAAATAGGGAATGTTGCTGCCGATAAGTGTTTAGTGTTTGAAGATAGCCCCACAGGAACCAAGGCTGGTGTTGCGGCGGGCATGGAAGTTTGGGGATTTATCGGCGTTTCTCATGACCCTGAAACACAGGAAAAAAAGCTTCTCGAAGCAGGGGCGAGCCGTGTTTTTAGCGACTTTATCCACATTAGAGAAGCATTAGGTGTTTGATTTTATTGAGTAAATCTCCTGATTTATGCTAATTAAATAAAATTACTTGCATTCGTTCGGTGGGTTGGTAAAGTCCGCTCGAATTGAATTAACTATTTTAATAACCAAAAGGTAAGGGAAAAACCCATGAGCGATATTGCAGACCGCGTAAAAAAGATTGTTGTTGAGCACTTAGGTGTAGACGAAGATAAAGTAAATGAAGGCGCAAGCTTCATTGACGATCTTGGTGCAGACTCACTTGATACAGTTGAGTTGGTAATGGCATTTGAAGAAGAATTCAAAGTTGAAATTCCAGATGACGCTGCTGAGAACATTCAAACTGTTGGTGACGCTGTTAGCTTCATCAAAGACAACGCTGCTGAATAAGCAGTCGTAATTTCTATCTTTCTGATAGAGGTTTTTAAAAAATGAGAAGAGTCGTTGTAACAGGTCTTGGTATGGTTTCACCCCTTGGAGTAGGGGTGGGACATAATTGGGATTCGATTATTGCAGGTAAAAGTGGTCTAGGAAAAATAGAACATTTTGACGCAAGTGATTTCGCATCGAAAGTGGCGGGCGTTGTTCCGCGCACCGAAGATGAAAATCCAACTGACGGCTCTTTCAACCCAAATGTATTTTTGGAACCAAAAGAGCAACGTAAAATTGACCCGTTCATCACTTACGGTATTGCGGCGGCTGATGAAGCGATTGCTGATTCAGGTTGGAAGCCACAGAGCGATGAAGATTTTGAACGCACAGGTGTTCTAATTGGTGCGGGTATTGGTGGTCTACACACAATGTATGAGAGCGCGATTACCTTGCATGAGCGCGGTCCACGTCGCCTATCTCCATTTTGTATTCCTGCGATGTTGATTAACTTGGCTTCTGGTCATGTATCTATTCGTCACGGATTTAAAGGTCCTAATCATTCTGTTGTGACGGCTTGTTCAACTGGTGCGCATGCGCTGGGTGACTCGGCTAGACTAATTGCTTTTGGTGATGCGGATGTGATGATTGCTGGTGGCGCTGAAGCGGCTGTTACACCATTAGGTGTTGGCGGTTTTGCTGCGGCACGTGCGTTATCTACAAAATATAATGATGACCCAATCGGTGCTTCGCGTCCGTTTGATGAAGGTCGCGATGGCTTTGTTATTGCTGAAGGTGCAGGCGTTGTTGTATTAGAAGAATACGAACACGCAAAAGCACGTGGCGCAAAAATTTATGCTGAAATGGTTGGCTACGGTCTGTCAGGTGACGCGTATCACATTACTACACCAGCCGAAAATGGTGATGGTGGTTTCCGCGCAATGAAAGCCGCACTTAAGCGTGCAGAGCTTAACCCGGAAGATATTGACTACATTAACGCGCATGGTACATCGACGCCAGTAGGTGACGGAATTGAATGTACAGCAGTGAAGCGTTTGTTCGAAAACAACCTTGATACACTTTCAATGTCCTCAACGAAGTCAGCAATTGGTCACTTACTTGGTGCGGCTGGTGCGGTTGAAGCAATTTATTCAATTAAAGCGATTGAAACAGGTATCTTGCCACCGACATTGAACTTAGAAAACGTATCTGAGCCTTGCCAGGGTTTGGACTTAGTTCCCAAAGTTGCTAAGGAGAAGAAAGTAACAACTGTTCTCTCAAATTCATTCGGCTTTGGTGGAACGAATGCTTCATTGATTATGAGTGCGGTTAAATAGCATTAAAGCCACTCTTCGATGTGATGTTCCTCAAGATTTTCGGGGAAGATGTCATCCCCATAGCAAAACATTTCTAAACAGTCTATTTTACCAATATTTATGTAGAGGATAAAACCGACGCCATGTTCTAAACCGTGAATTTTTGCAATAAGGCTTGAGCTCAAAGTAAGGGATTCGTCATTTTTACCAGTTTTTGAATCTAAGAAATGTAAGTATTGACCACATATGGTGTAATTCCTATCCGTTATTTCTAATGTACTTACATGAGACATGTATTCAGGTTTGTCTTCTGAAATAATTTTTTCTAAAATTTTAATTTCAGCTTTAGTCAGTTTCTTCTTCATACTTCTCTCTTTGTAGGAAATAAAAATGATGGGTGTGCGCTATTGCTAGGAATATCCAAAAGTAAGAAAAGCGAATATTTTGGTGCGTGATACCGAACAACAGAATAAACAAAAGTAGTAAGGTATATTGTAAGGGCAGTTTGTAAAAAACGGCGCTTAAAAATAATACAAAGAAGGCAAAGCCAACGATACCGTAGCTGAATAAAAGCGTGGCGAGCCCAGAATGAATTTCTTGTTCACCAATCCCAAAACGGTAAAATGCACCTTCCCCTGCCCCGAATATAAGGTAGTGCGGGTTTTCAATTAGACGGTCATAACCACGACCTGCGGCACTATCATCGCTTTCGGTTCCGATATTGGCTAGACGTTCGGAAATGGCATTTAATTGTTCTATCTGATCTAATTTTCTATCAAGTTTGTCGGGGTTTAATGCGAGTCCCATGAAAAAGATAAATACACCACAAACCGCTACAATCTTTGCCTTTTGGGTCATATTAGGAAGCACAAAGATTAGTGGCATCATAAGCGCAGAGACAATTAGCCCCGCTTTTGAAAGTGAGAGACTTTGTAGGTATAAAAGCATTGCAAAAAGTGCGAAGTCGACCCAATTAAAGGGTTTATCGCGCTTTAAAATCACTAGAATCGCCATTGATAAAATGCACCAATAAGCCAGTTGATTTGGGTTGTTAAACGAGCC
>JAMASZ010000360.1 GCA_023301585.1 Alphaproteobacteria bacterium
GCCCCCAAATCACGTAGCAGGGTCGGTGGGCACTTCTTCCTCGGAAATAATGACGCACTCAACGCCGCAACAATGCACAACGGCGCTATACTCACGATCGCTTCAATCTTAAAGCACGTCATGTCATCGGCAGCAGAAGCTGAAGTTGGCGGCGTATTCGTCAATGCAAAAGAAGGCGAAGTCCTACGCACGACGTTGACCGAACTCGGACATCCGCAAATGCAACCTACGCCAATAACAACAGACAATTCCACCGCTGCCGGCATCATTAATGACACAATCCGGCAACAACGCAGCAAAGCAATGGACATGCGTTTTTACTGGGTAAGGGACCGGTGCCAACAAAAACACTTCCTCGTATATTGGGCACCCGGGACTTCCAATTTGGCTGACTACCACACCAAACATCATTCAGCAAAACATCATCGGCACGTACGACCTATTTATCTACACGAGCCAAACTCTCCAAGATACGTTCCACGTAACACAGATGGTCTGCGAGGGTGTGTAGAAATGAGTACCGGACACACGTAAGTACATCCTACACTCAATCTCTCCTAAGCCAAACCAACTGCGAATCACGTTAGATGATTGGCCAAACACAGCATCCAATTGGAATGCTCTATGGCTATGACGCGCAGCATAAGCCCAAATGGAATATTTGCGCGCCATTCGTTTACGCGCCAAAAGTCACGTATACAGCAAAGGCTCAACACAGACGAGCCATCGAAATACCAACTTAGACTCTCATTAATTATTTACGTCAAGTTTGCTATCAACTCTGACTAGTCTATGTCTACACGCATGGCTGTATCTTCAGACGTAAATAATTAACAGGAGCTTGACTAGCCCTTCACCCCAACCATGTCGAATCAAATCGTACCATCACCAGATGATATGATAACAAGCTTCCCAAACCCAACTCTACCAACAATAGATGGGGAAGCACCATACGAACAATTGGTCGAATTACGCGATTCAATTAAAGAAAATTATGCCTCCATCCCAACCAGAAGGGGTGGAGGAGAATATGGCTATTTAGGAGGGATACTGAGCAACGCAGTTTACAACACAATCTGCCCATTAACTCCCTTCATGCCACCTACGAATCCAGGAGTACCACCTACAATTGAAGCACAAACAACAGCTATTGTATCAGGCAACATGCTCCGAATCTGGAATGAGGCATCAAGGGAATGGAAAGAGTGGCAAAGCTTAGAACGAGCAGCCAAAAAACAACTCGTAACAGCCGTTCCATCTGGCATGCTAGTTGGAATAAGATGCCCACACAGAGGTTTCAATAACATCAGCGCAAGAACAATGCTGGAATACCTGTTTGACAACTACGGCCACATCGACCAACAAGACCTCATCAACAACAGGATGAAACTCACAGAGGAATGGGATCCCAACCTCCCTTTCTCACACATAACACAACGCGTACAAGCAGTTCAAGAATACGCAACAGATGGAAAACGTCCCATCAACAAAAAGGACATTATGGATGCCATCTACACGGTAGTCTTCAACACAGGAATGTTTTACGAAGACTGCGAAAAGTGGAATGACAAGGACCCGACAGACATGACCTGGACCAACTTCCAAAACCACTTCATCGAAGCACAACGTCGCCTAAAAAGAAGACAAAAAGCAACAACAAAAGTTGGAGGGTACCACGGAGCCAATGCAGTGGTACAAGACCAACTGGGGCAAGCAAATGATGCCCTCATCAACCTGGCCGCGGCAGCAACAGCGGATCGCGAGATGATGCAACTACAAGCAAAGACAATCGCGGACCAAATGCGCACCATCAACGATTTGACCCAACAAGTGAAGGACAAAGACTTAGAAATAGCACGCCTTCGCAACACAAACATCACTCCAACACCAGGGTCGGGAGGAAACAACCCTAAGTGGATCAACGGAAAACACATATGGGATCAAGGTGGCTATTGTCACTCACACGGCTTCTTCGCTGATCCAGCTAACCATACCAGCAAGACATGCAAGACCAAGAAAGACGGTCACCAGGATGAAGCCACGAGGGATAACCCCATGGGGTGTTCTCTCTTTGGAAAACCACGTAAATGAGAGGGAGGGGCGAATAGCGTTAAAGATTTATATAAACCAAATCTGTGCAACAACGCATATCGTCCCTCCCCTATAACTGGTAGAAATGATGCTATCGCTGATAGTGGTTCTACCATCCACTGTCTATGCACAGACAGCCCGAGCACAGAAGACACCGCCGTCCAACAAGGGATCCGAGCAATACAACCGGATGGCACAGCAATCGTCTCAAACAAACAATGCCTGCTCAACCTAACAACCCTTCCAACTGCAGCCCGCACAGCACACAAATTCCCACAATTGGCGGGAAATGCACTCATATCCTTACCGGTACTATGCGACCACGGATGTGAAGTGCATCTCACAAAGAACAACATCAAAATCACAGAGAAAGGCCATGAGATCATGTCTGGCTATAGAGATGAGCAGACAAGGCTGTGGCGGATACCATTGAACGAACACGGGCCAAACAAGACAAATAATGACGGAACAAAGCACCACATCAAGGCGCTTATTCCCGACGGAACAATCGGAAACACTCTCCGGTTCTTACACAAGTCAATGTTCAGCCCGGCAACGTCCACCTTACTCAAGGCTATAGAAAACGGAAACATGGCCACATGGCCACTCCTCACAGCCGACAATGTCCGTAAACATCTCCCGAAGTCGGAAGCAACAGCACTCGGACACATGGACCAGACACGCAAAAATGTCCAGTCCACAAAACCACCACAAAAGCCTACGGGAAAATCAGACGACAATGCAGTAGACAAAACAGAGTACGTCTACGCAGCCATCATAGCACCAAATGATACGGGACAAATCTACACGGATCAAACAGGAAAATTTCCGGTAATGTCCAGTAGGGGAAACAAGTACCTATTGGTACTATATGACTTCGACAGCAACGCAATATTAGCGGAGCCTATCAAAACAAGACAGCAACATGAAATCCTACGAGCATACAAGGTATTAATAAACTTCCTCACCAAGAGAGGCCTACGACCGAAACTTCAGAAGCTAGATAACGAGGCCTCAAACATATTGAAGGACGAAATGGATAATCGAAACATCAAGTGGCAGCTAGTACCACCCGATGTACACAGAAGAAACGCGGCTGAAAGGGCAATACGGACATACAAGAACCACTTCATTGCATGCCTAGCTAGCACCGACCCAGGCTTTCCACTGCACCTGTGGGACCGCCTCATCAAACAAGCGACTACATCACTCAACCTCCTCAGACAGTCACGCATCAATCCAAGACTGTCGGCCGAGGCCCAATTAAATGGCCAATTCGACTATAATGCGACACCCATGGCACCACCGGGAACACGAGTCGTGATACATGAAAAACCAAACAATCGCGCATCATGGGCACCGCACGGAGCAAAAGGGTGGTACGTAGGACCAGCACCAAATCACTACCGGTGCTGGACAATATATGTCACAAAGACAGCGGCAGAACGCATCGGAGACACCGTT
>JAMASZ010000361.1 GCA_023301585.1 Alphaproteobacteria bacterium
AATAATCTATTAAAATCATAGGTTTATAAATAACTCAGCATAATTATTTGCTTTTTACATAATGTTTTTAATATACTTAAATAGTAGGGTTTGAGGTCGTGTAAGGACTTAGGTTCTACGTAGTAGGTTTACTTTTAATTATAGATTTTTATCGTTGGAAAAGGGGCACAACTTTCAATACGACAAGGTCGAGGAATGAAAAGCAAATATACTTTGTAAAAACGTTATATAATTCAGTTTAATGTTTTTATGTTTAATTGATTCAGTACCCATAGATTACCTTAGCCGCCCTTCGGGGCGGCTTTTTTTTATCTATGATGAAATTAACCCATGACAATTTGGCTGTAATTCGCTAAGACACTCTAATAACATAAGTAAAAGTACAAAAAGCGGAGATGTGTAAAATGCAGTTTACCCAACTAGATAGTGATATTCTTAGTAACTTTGATTCATTCGACGACCATGAAGATGTTCGCAGATTTGAACTCACCGGCGGTATTATTGCTTTTGTTGCTGTCCACAACACTAATCTCGGCCCTGCTTTGGGTGGTTGTCGTATGACCAATTACGATAGCGAAGCTGACGCCATTCATGACGTTCTTCGCTTGTCGCGTGGCATGACTTATAAAAACGCAATGGCTGGTTTGCCGTTGGGTGGTGGTAAGGCGGTTATCATTGGTAATCACCGTACAGATAAATCAGAAGAATTAATGCAAGAAGTTGGCGCAGCCGTTGAGAGCTTCGGCGGTTCATACATCACAGCTGAAGATAGTGGCACTAGCGAAGAAGACATGGTGGCGATTGCTAGCCAAACTGGATACGTCGTTGGTCTTCCTCCAGAAATGTTAAGCGGTAGCGAGTATGGTGAGCTGGGTGGAAACCCGTCACCATTAACGGCGCTTGGATGTTATCACGGAATTAAATCTGCAATTCAGCACCGCTATGAAGGACGTAAGTCTTTGGCGGATATGACTGTTGCTATTCAGGGCGTAGGTGCCGTTGGATTGGCACTTGGGACATTATTAAAGCAAGATGGTGCAAAACTTATCATTGCTGATATCAGCGAAGAAGGTATCGAAGCAGCGAAAAAAGAATTAGGCGATGTTGACGTTGTAAGCGTTGATGAAATCTTTGGTGTACAAGCTGACATCTTTGCGCCTTGTGCAATGGGCGGTGCTTTGAACGATGAGACAATCGAACAATTAAAAGTTGAAATTATTGCAGGCGCGGCTAACAACCAACTATGGCAATCACACCATGACAAATTATTGGCAGAAAAGGGCATTCTTTATGTTCCTGATTACGTGATTAATTCTGGTGGGGTTATTTGTGTTGGTTATGAATATTTCAGAAAGAGCGATTACAACCCTCAAGATTTCTGCATTGAGCGCGGAAGCATGGTTGCGCATGTTGAATCAGTAGGAAAAATTGTAACTAAGATTTTGCAAGAGTCGCAAAAGCGCGAATTACCAACTGGTGAAACAGCGGATATTTTGGCTGAAGAGCGTTTCTTAAAAGGTGCAGCTCTTAGCGATTCTAATCCAGAAGATTCTTCCAACTCCGCTCAATCTGACGGTATGACAATGGTTCAGTAAGCTCGTAAAGTGGCATAGGGTTGTCTAAAGACTGCCCTGAGTCACGTGCTAGTGGTGAAACTTCAAAATCTATACGACTTGTTTTGGGCACATATGGAATATTCCCAATAGGCAGACTTAACTTCACACCACTATACAAATGAGACGTTCCTCCAAATAAATTGCTGTCGGCCTCATCTGTCACTGTCGCAAATCCTTTTAGCTTCACGCCGTTGTCAAACTTATTTTCCAATCCTACTGTGGCGCCAAAGTCTCCACCGAGATATCTACCGACACGAGCGAAGCTTGTGATATTTGTTTTAGGAACCTCGTACCATAAGTTTAAATGTGCAGTCGTATTATTTTCTTTTTCCGCAGCGTAGCTGAGTAAGGTATAGGGAGAGCGTTTTCTCACTTGCCAAAATTCTGCACCTAACGCATAAGTTTTCTGTTGTGGTCGATAAAGAACTTCACCGCCAGTACCTGAATACATTTCCTCCAAATACCCTGATGTAACGGCAACATGAGTGCTAGGTGTAAAGCTATGGAGCCAAGAGGCAAAGAAACGGTCGATAGATACGCGTTGCGACGCAAAGTCACTTTCATTGCTACGGATAACGCCAAAACCGTTACTGCGTAAATCCGTAATACGGTCTAAATTATCAAATAAGTTAAGGCGTGGTGTAACACCCGCAACA
Source organism: Alphaproteobacteria bacterium (assembly GCA_023301585.1). GTDB lineage: Bacteria > Pseudomonadota > Alphaproteobacteria > Micavibrionales > Micavibrionaceae. Next base: position 2,273 of record JAMASZ010000361.1, read on the forward strand.
AATCCAAACGGCAACCTGCTTTTGGTCTCTAACACAAGCGCATCTCTGCCTAAGAACCCAGCTACATCTTCTGATAAGCTGACTTTACTTTTATAAATAAAATCAAATTGATTGAGTTTGACTTTTTTGACGCTTTTATCTTTGCGCTTTTTATTGTCACTTTTAGACTTTTCTTGTTTGGAAAGTTTGATTTTTTGCCAGATTTCTTCAGGACTACTTGTATGTGTCAGCGATGCTTTCTCAATATCTTTTCTTAATATTTTTAAAGAAGGACCTTTTAAGTGGTTATTGTTTAAGTTCAACTCAATCACTTCAGCCGTTGGTTTTGAAACATTTGATAAATAATGTGCTGCACGTCCTATGCTTACACCAGTATTATCATCCTTGTGTAACTCCAAGGAGGCTTTGGTAATGAAGTCAGATGTTTCGACTTTAAAAACATTACTTGGTTTTTTTTGTTCTTTGATTGTTTTCTTATCAGCAAGTCGTGGTTCCAGAACATCAATTTTATTACTGCTTTCATATGGTTTGCCGATCCATTTCTTTAAGTTTTTTTGTAATGATAGGCGCGCCATTAACTTGTCATTTCCAATCGCGCTGGCTGAAATGTCTACCCAATCTTTGGGTTTATAATTTAACCCAACACTCCATGGGGCAGGGGCTTTAAAGCCTGTTATGGCGCGCTCACCTATGTAATCATTCGCTCCCCACTCACCTTTAATTGATAATCCTTTTATAGGTGTGAAGTACTCAGCGCCGGCAAAAAAACCAATATCTTCTCCTGTAAACCAATCATTAAAGTAATTCGTTTCTTCTGAACCGTAATTTCGGTTGCTATCAAAGTGACTGGAGACTGCTCGCAAAGGGTTCTTTATGTGTCCTGCACTACCCAATTGCCCCCACGCAACACCACCGGTGAAATCAAAATTATTGATACGTTTTGAAAGCGCAATATATTCACTGCTGGTTTTCTTATGCCCAAGTGCAGAATTGATACCAATGGCTACCGCAGGTCTCGTATTTGTTTCATCTAACAATTTTAACTTAAAATCTATACCTGGATATAATCGTTTAGCAGAATCTGTGAGGCTAGAAACTTCCGCGCTCTGTCTGATACTCACATATAACGGATTAGCTAGTTGAAACCCTATAAAGCTGTGCATGTAGGGGTCCGATGCGCCTGCGCCAACCCTCACAGTACCTGTTTCATCAAACCTTGCGCTTGGTATTGTATTAAGTCCTAATGTTCCCATTACATTTATGGAAGGGGTGTTAAATTTAGGTGTTTTTATTGAGGTGTAAGGCTCAGCTAAAACCGAGCTGGCTCCAAATAATGGCGCAAAACTTAATAAGCAAAAAGCTATAATTTTTTTTTGTAAACACACTGCCAATGGGATACGCCTGGATAGGGTGGGAATCTAGTGATACTCCAGTTTTACTAGTGTTAAGAAAATACGCTTGTATGTCAAATTTTCATGACATTTTTATTGCTGTTTTTGCGATGTAATGTACCCTGAACGCATGAGGTTTTTTAATGGATTATGATTTATGTGTAATTGGTGGTGGTATTAACGGAGCAGGTATTGCTCGTGACGCTGCTGGGCGCGGTTTATCTGTCCTTATTGTCGAGGCTCAAGATTTTGCAAGCGCAACTTCATCAGCGAGTACAAAACTTGTTCATGGTGGGCTAAGATATCTAGAGCATTATGAGTTTAGGTTGGTCAAAGAATCTCTAAACGAACGGGAAACGCTTCTTAGCTTGGCGCCGCATATCGTTTGGCCAATGAAATTTATTCTACCTCATAACAAAAATTTACGTCCATATTGGATGATTAAAATGGGACTGTTCTTATATGACTGGCTTGGCGGTCGTAAAAGGTTGTCTAAGTCTGAAGCATTAGACTTCGCCACCAGCAACTACAGTGACCCTTTAAATGATGAATATACCAAAGGGTTCTCATATGCTGATTGCTGGGTTGATGACGCTCGCTTAGTTATATTGAATGTAATCGATGCTTATGAACGTGGTGCGCATGTTATGCCACGTACGGCTTGTTTAAATTTAAAACAGCGTAAAGATAAACAAGGTTGGAAAGTTAGTCTTAAAAACTTACTTAATGGCGATGAGTTTGATGTAACTGCGAAAGCTGTTGTAAATGCTGGCGGACCATGGGTGCGTCAAATATTAGACTCCTCAAAATTAGCAGAAGAAAAATCTGTGCCTAATGTACGTCTGGTTAGGGGGAGCCATATTGTCTTTAATCGCTTATATGAAGGTGATCATACTTACATTTTCCAACAACCTGATGGACGCATCATATTTACAATTCCTTATGAACATAACTACACTCTTGTCGGTACAACCGATGCTAAACATGAAGGAAGCCCTTCAGAAGTAAAAATTTCAGATGAAGAAATTGACTATCTTTGTGAAGCCGTAAACCGATCGCTTAAAGTTCAAGTTAATAAAGATCAAGTGCTCTGGAGCTATAGTGGCGTTCGCTCACTTGTTGATGATGGGCAAACTAACGCCTCCAAGGTAACGCGCGATTATAAATTGCATTTAGATGAAAGCTTTGGTGCGCCAATGCTTTCTGTCTTTGGTGGAAAGATTACAACCTACCGTAAGCTAGCAGAACATGCGATGGATAAGCTATCGGCAACGTATTGGGATAAGAACTGCCTTCCTTGGACAAAGAAGGAAGCACTTCCTGGTGGTGATATCGACGCAGGTAACTTTGATAAGTTCTTTGAACTCAAACAAGAAAAATATCCGTATTTACCAGAGTTTTTACTACATCGTTACGCGCGTGCCTACGGAACACGCATGGATAAAATGTTGGGTGAGGCGACATCGTTGGAAGAGCTAGGCGCACATTACGGCGACCATGTCTATGAAGCTGAAATTCTCTACATGATGAAGTATGAATTTGCGATTGAGTTAGAAGACATTTTATGGCGTCGCTCAAAATTGGGGCTTCATATTAATGACACGACTTTAACGAATTTAGAAATTGCGCTACCGCAACTACATTCTATGCTGATGCAAGAACAGGATCGCTATGAAAACGCTTCTAGCCATTGATCAAGGAACAACAAGTTCTCGCGCTATCTTATTTTCCGACAAAGGCGATATTTTAGATAGCTACCAAAAAGAACTCACACTTTTCTACCCCAATAAAGGCTGGGTCGAACAAGACGCAAACGAAATTTGGACAGATACCCTATGGGCATGCCAGTCCATTGTTGATAATATAAAAACCCCTCAAGAAATTGCCGCGATAGGCATTACCAATCAACGTGAAACAACTATCCTATGGGATAGAAAAACGGGTGAACCTGTTTATAACGCAATTGTCTGGCAAGATAGACGTACAGCAGATTACTGCGCAGAATTAAAATTCGAAGGGCATGAGAAAACTGTCAGTGAAAAAACAGGTCTATTACTCGACCCTTATTTTTCAGCCACGAAAGTTAAATGGATTTTGGATAATGTTGACGGCGTTCGTGCCCGTGCAGAAGCTGGTGAAATTGCCTTCGGAACAGTCGATAGTTTCCTACTCTGGCAATTAACAAAAGGTGAAGTTCACGCAACAGATGCGACTAACGCTGGACGTACAATGCTCTATAACATCGTTGACGGACAATGGGACGACGAGCTTTTAAAACTATTTGATATCCCAAAATCTTTACTACCAGAAGTGCATGATAATTGTCACGATTTTGGACAAGGACATATTCGTGACCATAGCTATCCAATAACTGGTATGGCAGGTGACCAACACGCAGCGTTAATCGGGCAGGCTTGTTTTAAACAAGGTATGGTAAAATCAACTTATGGCACAGGTTGTTTTGCTCTGATGAATATCGGTGAGGAATTTAAATCCTCACAAAATAAATTACTGACAACTATTGGCTATCAAATAAATGGTAAAACTACTTACGCTATCGAAGGTGCTATTTTTGTGGCAGGCGCAGCAATACAATGGCTCCGTGATAGCCTAGAGTTTTTTGATGACGCATCAAAAAGTGAAGCACTAGCAGGCTCAGTTGATGATAGTAATGAAGTCTATTTCGTCCCTGCCTTCACAGGACTAGGGGCGCCATATTGGGATCCAAATGCCCGCGCGGCAATTTTTGGTCTAAGCCGTGAAAGCACGAAAGCCCACATCACGCGCGCCGCGCTCGAAGCGCAAGCTTATCAAACGCTAGATTTAATCGAAGCTTTCATCGAGGATAGTGGACACAACCCAGAAATTTTCAGGGTTGATGGTGGCTTGGTACAGAACGAATTTGTCTGCCAATTTCTGGCTGATATGCTTGAACGTACCGTCGAAGTTCCAAAGATAACTGAAACAACTGCCTTGGGCGCCGCCTATTTAGCAGGGCTTCAGGTTGGTATTTATAACGATTTAGACGATATTAGCCAAAACTGGCAATGCGTGAAGCGTTACGAGCCTATTATGCCTGCCGAAGAGCGTAAAACGCTCTATAAAGGCTGGAAAGAAGCTGTTGGACGTGTCCTAACAACGTAATATTGTTGATTTTTCAGTGTTTTTGAAGGTATAACTCCCCCATGAGCGAATTAATTGAGAAAAAATATTTTGGTACTGACGGCATTCGTGGCACAGCGAATAGCTTCCCTATGACGGCGGATATTGCGCTGAAAGTTGCTATGGCAACGGCTCATGTTCTACGTAGCATCAAAGCGGAGCAGGGGCTTGGAAAAGCAATGAACCGCGTTGTTATTGGCAAGGACACCCGCCTTTCCGGCTACATGGTAGAGCAGGCAATGGGCTCTGGTTTTGTATCAATGGGAATGGAAGTTATTCTAACGGGACCACTCCCAACACCCGCAATTGCTCGTCTAACAAATTCTCTACGCGCCGATGTTGGCGTTATGATTTCCGCGTCGCATAATCCATACCAAGATAACGGTATAAAATTATTTGGCTCTGATGGGTATAAACTATCAGACGAGATTGAAATGCGTATCGAAGCAATGATTGACCAAGATATGTCAGATTTATTGCCAGCTCCCGATAAGCTTGCAAAAGCCAGCCGCCTTGACGATGCGCCTGGACGTTATATTGAGTACATCAAACGTAGCTTCCCTAAAGGCAAAACGCTTGGTGGTATGAAAGTTGTTGTAGATTGCGCAAATGGCGCTGCTTATAAGGTTGCCCCCCAAGTGCTTTGGGAATTAGAGGCAGATTTAACCGTTATCGGTAATACGCCAAACGGACGTAACATCAATGATGGCTTCGGTGCTACAGATACTAAAAACCTACAAGAACGTGTCGTATCAGAAGGCGCTGATATTGGTATTGCTCTTGATGGTGACGCTGACCGTTTAATCGTTGTCGATGAAAAAGGAACTCTCATTGATGGTGATCAAATCATGGCGTTACTCGCCACAGCAAAACGCGACCAAGGATTTCTAAGGGGCGGCGTAGTTGCAACTGTCATGTCGAATTTAGGGTTAGAGCGTTACTTCGAGTCTGAAAACATTGCATTTGAACGTGCTTCTGTTGGCGACCGCTACGTGGTCGAAAAAATGCGTGAAAAAGATTTCAACATTGGTGGCGAACAATCAGGACATATTGTGTTAAGCGACTTTGGCACAACAGGTGATGGCTTACTTGCGGCGCTACAGGTGCTATCTGTCGTAAATGAATCTAGTAAATCAGTCAGCGAAATATGTCACGTCTTCGACCCGCTACCACAATTACTTAAAAATGTTCGCTACGAATCGGGCAACCCTTTAGATAACTCCAATGTTGTCAGTGCAATCGCTGATGCAGAGCAGAAATTGGCTAAAAACGGTCGTTTATTGGTGCGAGCTTCAGGAACAGAACCTTTAATCCGTGTAATGGCGGAAGGCGATGACGATGCGCTAATCAACACAGTCGTTGATGATTTATGCGGAATCATCAAAAGCACAGCTGCTTAATATCATTTTTTACTAGATTCTCATGGGTAAACCCAACCTTGTTCTTGATTAAGTGAATAAGATTGGTAAAACTAGGTTGTATTAATTGTAATGCATTAAATTGAGGAAATAAGTTGTTTTAGCCCGTTGGTTAAACAAGCTTAGAGTTTATAATGACTAAACTACAGCAAGCATTGCTCCCTAGCGGTTTAAAAGACCTTTTGCCCCCCGAGGCGGAAGAAGAACTTCGTATAACAAATAAACTCATCTCTGGCTTTTCCAGCTTTGGTTACAGCCTTGTAAAACCCCCCATTGCTGAATTTGAAGATAGTCTTCTATCCTCTAAAGCAGGTAAAGCGCTAGCGCATAAAATTTTTCGCCTTATGGATCCTATCTCTCAACGGATGATGGGTGTTAGAACAGATACAACGGCGCAGATTGCCCGTATCGCTAATTCATCATTACAAAATGAAGCACGCCCTCTGCGCCTATCTTATGTATCTGATGTGTTGCGTGTTAATGGCTCTCAACTAAGACCAGAACGCCAATTCTGCCAAGTGGGCTGTGAGTTAATCGGCGTAAGCCAATACCAAGATGATGTTGAAATCTGCTTACTAGCAATCAAATCTTTAAACGATTGTGGTCTCGAAGATTTATCAATCGATTTAACGCTTCCTTATATTGTCGATATTATTTTTGATGCCTTCAACGTAAATGCTGATGACAGAGCAGAGCTAGAAGCGGTCATTCAAAAGCGTGATAGAAATTACTTGGTTGAAAAAAATAACGACATCTCAAAATGTCTTATTAGTCTATTGGACTGTTCTGGCGTTGCAGAAACACAAATAGAAAAATTAAAATCGGTTGAATTACCGAAAGCGGCACAAGAACATTTAGGAAATTTATTCTCTGTTTATCACGCTTTAAAAGACGCTTTAAAATCTTATGGCTTGGACAGTGTTGCTCTTTCGATTGACTTAATCGAACGTCGCGGATTTGAATATAAAAAAGGCGTCAGCTTTACCTTATTCTCTCCCAATGTTCGTGGTGAGCTTGGTCGTGGTGGGCGCTATGATATTGCTTATGATGATAACGTGGAGGAAGCCACAGGCTTTAGCTTGTACATGGATAGTGTTATCCAGGCGGCATCAATCGAAGATACCTCAAAAAATATTTTAGTGTCAGATAATGAATCTTGGGAAGCTATTCAAGAATTACAAAATCAAGGATGGAACGTGTCACGTGGTGGAAAAAAAGAAAGCCACACACACGAATTCGTTAACGGAAAAATTACAGAAATTAAAAACTAGTTTAATAAAAAGGAAATAATCATGTCGAATGTAGCAGTAATTGGTTCTCAGTGGGGCGATGAAGGTAAGGGAAAAATCGTTGATGTCCTCTCAAAAGAAGCTGACATGGTTGTCCGTTTCCAAGGCGGTCACAACGCGGGGCACACACTCGTTGTTGACGGTGTCACTTACAAACTTCACTTACTTCCTTCTGGAGTTGTTCGCCCAGGTAAAATGTCGATTATTGGTAATGGCGTGGTCGTCGACCCTGCAGCATTGCTTTGGGAAATTGATAACGTAAAAGCACAAGGGATTGAGATTACTCCAGAAAATTTAATGCTAGCTGAAAACGCAACATTAATTCTGCCCGTTCACCCTGCGTTAGATATCGCAATGGAAGAGGCGCGTGGCGCTAAGAAAATTGGTACGACTGGTCGTGGTATTGGCTTAGCGTATGAAGACAAGGTTGCCCGCCGCGGTATCCGCGTTTGTGATTTGGCCCACCCTGAGTATTTAAAAGAGCGTATTGAAAATATGCTTGATTACCACAATGCCGCCCTAAAGGGCATGAGTGCTGATACTCTTGAAGTTGGCGCTGTCTATGAAGAGTTAATGGGTATGTCAGATAAGATTTTGTCTTTCTCTGGTGTCACATGGAAAGCAATCGATGATGCCGATAAGGCTGGAAAGAAAATTCTATTCGAAGGTGCTCAAGGACACTTCCTTGATGTCGACCACGGAACTTATCCGTTCGTAACATCCTCAAACACTGTTGCGGCACAAGCGGCAGCGGGTGCTGGTGTTGGTTCTAAGAAAATTGGCTACGTGCTGGGTATCACTAAGGCTTATACAACACGCGTCGGTTCAGGTCCTTTTCCGACAGAATTAGAAGATGCAAATGGCGAGGAGCTTGGTAAAAGAGGACATGAATTTGGAACATCTACAGGACGTAAACGTCGCTGCGGTTGGTTTGATGCGGTTCTTGTTCGCCAAGCAATCAAAACTGGCGGTATCGATGGCATTGCGCTTACCAAAATTGATGTTTTAGATGGCTTTGATGAAATTAAAATCTGCGTCGCTTATGACTTAAATGGCAAAGAAATTGACTACCTTCCAGCTTCTACAGTTGACCAAGCAAACATTAAGCCTATCTATAAAACGATTAAAGGTTGGAAAGGTGTGACTGAAGGCGCACGTAATTGGTCTGACGTTCCCGGAGATGCGGTAAAATATATCAAATATATCGAAGAATTAATCGAAGCGCCTGTGGCACTGCTGTCTACCAGCCCAGACCGTGATGACACTATTTTGATGCAAGACCCTTTCCGCAGCTAAGGTCTAAATGCATAATATTCTATGGAAAGCCTCTTAGGAGGCTTTTTTCTTATGTTATCCATTAATTTACTTTCTTCCCAATCGGCATTACAATGATGTTTCGGGCTTTTACAGCCCATAACTTCTTTTAAGCATTGATTAAAAATGAGCGATAATAACGTATTAGAGAAAGAGCAGGAATCTTCAACTGATGTTGAAGAAAAATCTACGTCTAATAATCCGCTAGGATCTTCTAATGGTGTGCAACTGAACAAGAACATTTCCATCATGCCTTCGGAGCCTTTGCCTCAGTTAAACAAAGGAACAATTAAGGCTTATGCGGCTGTTGGTAAGAACTACTTCTCAGAGAATTTATTCGCGCTCATTTGCGAAAAGAATTTAACACCACGCGTTATTACAGCGTTGAAATATTCTAGTATCATTAACCCAAACTTACCTAAACTTGTTGGCTTTGGTGTCATCGAATGGGAGTTAACTAGTGATGAGCGTTACTGCTTTGTTTATGAAAATATCTTGGACAGACCGCTTATTGACATGAAGGCAAAATCATCAGCTTTGCATTGGAACCCTGACATGGTGATGAATAATGTCGTTTTTCCAATGATTGAAATGCTCACGGAGTTACATCACAAGGACATCGTTCACGGCGAAATTTGGCCAGCCAACATGTATTACAGCGGGGATCCTTCCGCTGGAAAAATTAGACTAGGCGATTGTTTGGCAGCACCGTCATCGGCATTAATGCCTGGTTTGTATGAACCAATTGACCGAGCTTTGGCAGATCAAGGGGCACGCGGCATGGGGCAATATGAAGATGACTTGTATTCCTTTGGCGTCTCCTTGGCTATTATTTTACGCTCTACAGACCCCATGAAGGGCTTCAGTGAAGAGCAAGTCATTGAAAGTAAAATTGAAAACGGAACGTATAGCTCTCTGTTAGGTAAAGATCGTTTTAGTGGAGCATTATTAGAATTGCTTCGTGGTTTATTATATGATGACCGTCAGCAGCGTTGGACATTAGAAGATGTGCACGCATGGGCAGATGGTCGCCGTCTTAGCCCTAAACAATCCCCCAAACGTGTGAAGGCTGGGCGCCCGATTGCTTTAGAAGAAAAAAAATATACGCGCCCTGAATTATTTGCAAAAGACTTGCACACAAAACCTGATGAAACAGTAAGGCTTATCGAGGGGGGCGGTCTAGACCAATGGCTCGAGCGTGCGGTCGAGGACAAGGTTATTAAATCACGCGTTGAGCGTGCCTTAAAGGGAATTGAAACAGCAGATAGAAGTGCAGGTCATGCGGAGCGTCTATGCCCAGTTCTAGCAACTGCGTTATACATGGAATGTCCCGTTCGTTATAAGGGTATTAGCTTTATACCAGAAGGGTTTGGGGAGGCTTTAACAACGGCTTATGTTGAAAAACGCGAAATCCAACCTTATGTCGATGTCTTAAAATATCAATTCATTCTTCAAGCTGTTCGTAATAAAGCTGATAATAATCCAACAAGTCTTGTTTCTCGTTTTGATACTTGCCGTGCCTTTATCACACAAAATAAGTTGGGGTTTGGGTTGGAGCGTTGTATTTATTACCTTAACCCTAATTGCCATTGTTTAAGTGATATTATTAAAGAGCATTATGTGCAAAACCCAGAAGAACTGGTTTATGCTTACGAAAAAATGTGTAGTAGAGGAAATCCGCATATTTTATTTGATAGGCATGTTGTTGCTTTCCTTTCAATGAAAGACAAGAAAAATATTGACCATTATATTCCTGGTTTGTCTGACAATGAGGCACATGTTCGTATTTTGGCTCAGTTGCAAATTCTTGCGACAATACAAAAGAAATCAAAGCTGACAGACCTCCCCGCGCTTTCCGCATGGTTCTTAAAGAACTTAACGCCTGTCTATGAACGCTTCCACGACAGAGAACGTCGCGCTCTTTTGATTAAGAATGCTAAGAAAATGGCGGACACTGGCGACCTAGATAAGCTTTGGGCACTTTTTGGTGAAGGTAGTTCTTATCAAATGGATTATGGTGCGTTTAAAAATGCCATGAGCGAATATCAAAAATTAGAAAAAGAAAAAGAAAAAATTGAAACAAAATTAAAGGATAGAAAAAATTACGGTCAAAGAACAGGTAGGCAGGTTGCCTCCTTTATAGCGGTTATTCTGTCTGCAGTAATTATCCTAATATCATCGTATGTAATTTTAATGTAGAAATCATGGCTAAAAAGAAAAAACAAAAAAAATCAAAAGATAAGAAAAAGAAAAAATTTGGTGCAAAACAAGTTTTATGGGTTGGTGGTGTTTTATTAACCGCTACGATTTTTTTCTCAACAACAATAATTTTATTAATTGGTATGTTACCTACTCTGGTGGCGTATGCTATAGACAGAATTCCTGGAAAAAATAAAACATTCACAATTGGGCTATTAAACATCGCGGGTTGTTTTCCATTTTTATTGCAAGTTTGGCAAGCTTACGGCGATGTTGATTTTGCGTTAAATTTATTATCTCAGCCTATGACAATCGTTATTATATATAGCATAGCAGGTCTTGGTTATATTCTTGATTGGGTTGTAACGGCTGGTATTTCAAGCGTTTTAATTCAAAAAAGTAAAATTAGATTGGTTAAAATTGAAGATGAAAAAAAATCGATTGAAAACCGATGGGGAAAAGAAGTAAACGGAAAAATTAAATTAAATGAGTTTGGTTTCCCAGTAGAAAATCAAATGGATTCAGAAGACACTTAAGGGAACTTCTATAAAAATATTAATTATTTCTTAAATCATCACACGCTATAATAAGAGGTTATATAATTTAATGGCATGTTTCTAGGGCAAAGAGACATGTTTTTTTATGGGTAAAAACAAGGTAATATTTTAATTAAATATGATTAAAATCCAATATAAGAAGTTTAAAAGAATTATTCGTTTTTGGAAAAAAGACCAAAGCGGGGTAACTGCTATTGAATTTTCACTCGTTGGTGCACCATTTATTTTAATGGTTATTGGTATTTTAGAAATGTCGTTAATGTTCACTGCTCAAAACCTACTTGAAGCTGCAACAACCAACGCAGCACGCCTTATACGTACTGGACAAGTACAAGAAGGGGGCGGTGAAACGGCCTTCCAAGAAAATGTTTGTGATTTTACGAGTATGTTAATTCCCTGTGATCGTATTCAATATCAAGTTGAAACGCTTGATAATTTTGGTGCAGCCGAAGGTCTGCCTGATGCAAGCTTTGATGATGATGGAAACTTAGAAAACCAAGGGTTTGAGGCTGGTGGTGTTAGTGATGTTGTGTTAATTCGTATTGCTTATAAGTACGCAATTAAAACACCGTTAATGCAAGTCTTTCTGACGAATAACGGAGACTCTAATCGTTTTATGGTTTCTACCGTTGTGTTGAAAACAGAGCCTTATCAATTTGAAGATGATGAGGAGGATTTAGAATAAAATGCTAAACTCTTTATTAAAAATAAAACACTATAGAAATAATCAAGACGGTGTTGCTGCTGTTGAAGTAGCAATATTGTTTCCAGTATTAATGGCATTGTTGATGGTTATTTTTGATATAGGTCAGGGTATTGTTATTAACCAAAAAACAGTGACCGCTTCACAAGTTATTGGCGATTTGATTACCCGTAATGAAACTGTTGATGAGGACATAATTGATGATGTTATCAATGCGGGTGAGTTATCTATCAGACCTTTTTCTCTCGAAAATTTTGGTTACGATATTATAAGTGTCGAATTTGATGAAGATGAAAACCCTTTTGTTTTATGGCGTACATCAACAAATGTCGAAGAAGATGACGGTGTACTAGAAGATACAATAGGACTTGGTGATGCGGGTGAGGGGGTTCTTGTTGTGACGGTTGTAAACCGATATGAGCCCTTCTTTTCCAATCTTGTAACAGGCGCTATTGAGATGAAAGAGGTTTCTTTCCTACGTGGGCGTAAGAGTGCAACAGTAACCTGCTCAGATTGTGATTGAAAAAATCAGAAAGAATATAATGTTTAATTTTTTTAAAAATTATAAATTTAATAATTCAGGTGCAATCGCTATCACCTTTGCTTTGATGATACCTGTTATCATGGCGGCTGTTGGAACATCTGTCGATATGTCACAGGCTTACCTTGTCAAAACTAGATTAGCAAGCGCGTTGGATGCTGCTGCTCTTGCTGCCGCTGCAACAGGTTCTGAGGAAGAGGATGTTATTCAAGATAAGGTCGATGCGTTTATAAATGCAAATTACCCAGATAATAGATTAGGGACCATTACTAATGTAGATGTACAAATTAATGGTAAACAAATTTCTGTTTCTGCCACTGCTGAGTTAGATACAAAATTCATGACTTATTTTGGCTATGACACAGTAACAGTTGAATCAGAAACGACTGTTCAACGTGAGGTGCGTGGATTGGAAGTTGTGTTAGTGCTTGATAATACGGGCTCGATGTCAACGAATGATAACATTACCGCGTTACGCGAAGCATCAACAAATTTTGTTGAAATATTATTTGAAGAAGTTGAAAATGAAGAAACTATTCGTATCGGCTTGGTGCCTTACAGTAGCTCGGTGAATGTTGGTCCTTACGGTTTAGGGGTGGACGAGGATGATAACGATTATGGTGAAGCGTTTGTTGAGCCTCCAGAAGATGACCGTTACGCTTTCTATGAAAATGGCTATACCCCATATAGTGGAAACCACTATGCTATTGATGAAGAAGACTTGGAATATGACCCATCTTCTAAAGGGCAATGGCATGGCTGCGTGCTGGCGGATGAATACCCATTAGACACGGAAGATCATGAAGGTTCATGGGAGATGTACCGATATGACTTTAATGGTTCAACCGATAACTGGTATCAAAATGTTTATGATAATGATCCTTTCCTAACTTATGGTGATTACTATAACACTTACTACGGTCCCAATTACCACTGCCCTGACCAACCTTTGGTGCCTTTGACCAATGATGAGCAATACTTATATGACTCAATCGCCAATATGGACGCAGAAGGATTTACTTTGGGTAACTATGGTATGGCTTGGGGGTGGCGTGTTTTATCACCTGAGGAGCCTTTTGTAGAGGGTGCCGCATACGATGATGATCAATGGGATAAAGTTGTTGTTATGATGACAGACGGGGTTAATACAATGAACCACGCTTACACAGCCTACGGACAGACTAATGACCATAATATTGATCCTGATGACTTAAATGATCGTTTTATTGAGACTTGTGATGCGATGAAGGCTCAAAATATCTTAATTTATACTGTTACCTTCTATTCTGGCGTTGATGACGATACAAAGGACTTCTACCGTTCATGCGCAACAGCAGAGTCTAACTACCATGACGCGCCGTCACAGGAAGATTTGGTTGATGTGTTTGAGCAAATTAGCCGTGAATTAAGTAATCTGCATATTAAATTCTAAAAAAATAAATTATTTTTTACGTAATAAATCGGGGCGTTTAAGGAAACTTAAGCGCCCTAACTCTTGTGGGCTAAGGAATGGCGCTGTAAGTAAAAATTACATAAAATTTTACGAAAAATCATTATGTAATTTATAAGATAAAATGCGTTGTTTTTTTAACCAGAAATTAAATGGATATGGTATATTCTAGTATCTGTGGTTAGAGCCTCTACATCAAAAGAGGATTGGGTAGCCGAATTAAGTAAAACAAAAAAACGAGTTAATTAACTTCAAGGAGATTAAAATATGCTTATCAAATCATTATTATGTCTAAATACATTTAAGAAAAACGAAGAAGGTGTTACAGCCATTGAATATGGTCTAATCGCCGCTGGTATTTCACTAGCTATCGTTGGTATCGTTGCCGTATTCGGTGCTGATCTAGTTGGCTTGTTCGAGACAATGTCTGATGCCTTAGGTGGTGCTGCTGAAGAAGCAGAAGCTGACGCGGGTTAATACTCTAATCAGTAAAATATAATTCACTAATTAATATAAGGAAGCCTGTTCATACTCTATTAACGTTTATATGGCAGGCTTCTTTTAATATCTTAAAAAGATTTTCTAAAAACCTTAGTTAATCTCAACTCACACAAAAGTTTTAAAGAATGATTTTAATTTTTATTGTCACATTTTGCACCATAGTTGCGCTCGGTTTCGGGGCTGCATCGGCGTGGTCTGACGTGAATCGATTAATCATTCCAAATCTATATTCAATATTAATCATTGCTGCTTTCATACCAGCATTTTTATTCGTAAATTTTTTAGCACCAGATAGCAGTTATTTCGCCTCTTGGAAAAGTCATGCTGTTGCATTGGTGATTGTTTTTTCTATCACTTACGCAATGTTTTATTTTGGCGTGTTTGGTGGCGGTGACGCAAAGTTAATTAGCGCCTTTTCATTATGGGCAGGTGTTGCTGGTCTTATTCCACTATTGTTTTTTACCGCGCTTGGTGGCGCACTAGTAAGCATTGCAACATTAGCATTGCGTAAATGGAAACCAGTTAAAAAAACTGTAAAAGACAGCTGGATTGAAAAAGCACAACAGGGCGAAAATAAAGTCCCTTATGGTGTTGCAATATTTGTAGGGGCGTTAGTTTCGTTTTGGCAGGTCGGCTATATTCAACCTGAGTCAATCGCACAATTAGCGGCTCAATCAATGGGAGTACAATAAGTATGAGTAAGAATGTAATCATTGTTATCGTTGGCGGGTTTTTAATCGCAGTCCTTGTTGCTCTTATGGTGCAAGCAAGCCTAAGTGGCTCAAAGAAAAAACAAGTGCAAGCTGTCGCTATGTCAGAAGTTTTGGTGGCGTCGAAGAATTTAAGTGTTGGAACAGAACTAAAAGAAGGCGACATGAAATGGCAGAAGTGGCCAAAGGACGCCGTCTTCATGGGAGCTATCGTTCGTGATGGCGAACAGCCAGCGAGTGAAGCTATTGAAGGAACACTATTACGTGGTTTAAACGAAGGTCAACCAGCCTCTTTATCAATATTTACGCAAGAAGATAAAGGTGAGTTCTTAGCTGCCTCTATATCTAAAGGTATGCGTGCGGTTAGTACGTCTATTCAATCATATAAAATTGCTGATCGTCTTATACGTCCAGGTGATTATGTTGATATTCTGATGACCTATCGTGTGCGTGTTAACAGTAGAAAAAGCCCACAAGCTGCGGCTGTTGTGAATCGTTATGCGACAGAAACTGTTTTAGAAAATGTAAAAATATTAGCAATTGATACAAACTCGAAGACGGGTGCTGATGAAGTAGAAGAAGATTCAAAAAGTAAAAAGAAACGTAAAAAGAAAAAATCTAAACGTGCGGTTATTACGCTTGAACTAAGCTCAACAGGCGTCGAAGTTTTAAGCTTGGCTGAAACTGTTGGTAAAATTAGCTTTAGTTTACGCAGTATTGGAGATTCTAAACTTGCAGAAGATGACAACGTAACAACAGATATCAAACTAAGTAAGGTGATGACACGTATTGTTCAGTTGTCTCAAGGTGGGACCGATACTTCATCAAAAGTGCGCATGATTAATAATGGTCGAAAAACACAAAAAGGCATGGTCGAAGAGGTAATCTTAAATGGAACTGGAGCTGTTGACCAAAGCGTAGATTTTGCGTTAGGCGATGCGCCAAGAGAATATTCAGGTGATAGTACGGAAGCAGAAGGCGTTATGGAGTTTCTTCTAAGAAGCGCTCTTGGAAATGATGGTGAGGAATAAAATGGTTAAATATTTAAACAAAAAATTATCATTGGTACTAATCGGCATGCTTTGTTTTGCGGTTGTATTAAGTTCGGGTCAATCTTCTTGGGCAAGTAAATCAAATGTCCCTACGCTTGGCGGTGGTAAAACGCCTATTATCAATTTAATGCAGGGGAAGGCTGAAATGGTTCACGTTGGTGGCGCTGTATCAGATGTGCTTGTTGCAAACCCTGATGTTGTCGATGTAATGGCAGTTCAGTCTAATAAATTATATCTTGTTGGCTCTCAAGTTGGTGACACAAATATTATGGCTTTAGATGCGCAAGGAAATGTTCTTAAAAAAATAAACGTTCACGTACAAATGGATACAGACAAATTATCGGATATGATTAATAGCCTATATCCTGATGAGAAAGTATCCCTGAAAGCTCTTAGAAATCAAATCGTTTTAACGGGTGAAGTTGCAAACCCATCTGTGGCAAACGGTATTGTTAATTTAGCTGGTCGCTACATTGGAAATTCCCAAGGCGGTAATGGTGAAAGCGATGATTTAATTGTTAATATGATGAAAGTTCGCGGTGAACAACAAGTAATGTTGCGCGTTAAAATCGTTGAAGCATCGCGTAGTGCCTTAAAAGATTTAGGTATAGAAGCAGGCACAATTGGTGCAGGTGGTGGTGGTAGCTTAACTGGCTCTATCAATACGGCAAACGCATTGGGTCTTGGTGCCCCGGCACAGCTAGGTGTGCCGGGGCACCAAGACCCAATGCGTTTGCC
>JAMASZ010000362.1 GCA_023301585.1 Alphaproteobacteria bacterium
TCCAACAACACTTATAACGGCTAAACTTAGTCCAAATATAACCTTATACTGCTTGTTATATAACAGTAAAAAACCCGTTGCCACGACGCTAGCCAACACCGCATTTCTACTCTGACTTGCCATGACCATCAAAAGAAAAACTAAAGGAATAATATACATTAAAAACTTTGAGAATTTAGGTAAATATTCTTGCCACAAATCTTGAACCGCCTGCTTCTTTGTCCAAAAAATTATCCATGCCGTGCTATATAAAAAACCGGCAATATTCGCATTATCCATACGACCTATGCCTTTATATCGATTGCTCGGTAACATGAAATTTTTTCCATCAATAATAAAGTAATCAAACAGCGCATAAAGACCAACGGCTAGACCGCCAATAATAAATGCGACTAAAATATTTTCCCATTTTTTTTGTGAATTTAAATAAACAGGTAAAATAAAAACAAATAAAAGAGGCAGTATAATAAGTCTGAACGTATTCCAAACATCTTCCCATTGATTGAGCGATTGTATAATCGAAACGAAAAATGCATAGATTAAAAATAATGAAAATAATTTATTTTCTTTGAAAAACAACTTTGCATTCTCAAGGACAGTCTTGCCAAAAACAGCCAAGGAAAGAGCAACAAAGAAATAATATAAAATTCGATGCTCTGGCTTTTCGATAAAGAAAAAGCCTACAAATACACCAGCAAGAGATACCAAGCCAAGTAACCCAAGACATGATTTCAAATCTTTGGGGAAAATATCTGCATTTATAATAGCTTTCATTCTTCGCTCAATATCCTGTTACGGGCCAGCCATAGTCTATTGAATAAGGCTCTTTAAATGTTGTTTCAAGGATATATTTACAGACTTTATCAACATTAAATAACGCATGAATCTTCTCATAACCCGTTTGCGCTATTCTTTGACGTTCCTCATCATTGTTTTTGAAGTAAGTAATTTTTTCTAATAAATCTTGGTTATCACTAAAACTAACAAAAGCGTCGTCTCCCAAAATATCCTCAAATTGTGACCCTTCTGGGATAAATGTCAAAATACCTGCCGCCATATAATGGCTCATACGGTCTGATGCGTATAAATATTGGTTTGATGTCTTGCTAACACTAACGCCCATTTTAGAACGATCTAATAAATCGTAATATGCCTGACCGTACGCTTTTTTGTCGTTAATTCCTAAACCACCAATATGGTAGTTAAAATCTTCGTCAACATTATCAATGATAAACTTTGCTAATTCGTGCCGGTGATCCTGTTGATGCTTCAGTGCACTTCCTAGAAATAACAAATCAATATCAGCCTTCATATTGGTGAATACATGTTGTGTGTCCAGTGCTGCGTCAACTGGGTTAGGAAAGAAATACGTACGGCTGTTATCGTCTTTAAATTGTTTTAACGCCTCTCCTGCTGTCGTAACAAAAATCGTATCTGCTATGCCTTTCCTTTGTTTGATATCGTTAATATTTTGCTCAACTGTTACTGGGTCAACATTTGTGTACGTAATCTTTACATTTGGCAAAAGGTTTTTAATCGTTAAGAATGTCTCATTCGACACATTCTTACAGTGACTTAAAACAATCAAATCGGGCTTATAATGCGTACAGCTCTCAATGAGCTTTTCGTTCATTTTCTTTAAACCACATTTTTGTGATTTAAAAATATTAGCGTATCGTGCATGATCACGGTCATTAAACAAACAGACATTATGTCCTAATCTGGTAAACCCATTGATTAGTCTTTGTTCAGTTAAATAATATTTCTCAACATTACTTAAACCTTGGACATTACCGATATAGAGAATTTTCACAGTGTTTATCTTTTAATTATCACGATTAATCTTCCTTTTAGTGTTAAACTATTCGGACTAATTTGTAAATTTCGAAGAAAATTTATAGGGGATTTATTATTTCTATTCTGAATAAAATTACTGCACTTCTGCCGCCCTCCCTTTCCAATGACATCATTCATAAAAAAATTGCTGGTGGGGCGCTTGGTGGCTTGAGCTTGAATATCGTGAACCAGCTATTATTGCTCGCCACGATGGTTTTGCTCACGCGCCTCCTAACCGAAGCGGAATTTGGGCTTTATTCAATTATTCTATCCTTCATCACCCTTCTGGCGTTGCCTTTCACTGGTGGTTTCTCACTCTTCAACATGAAACACACGTCTTCCTATATGTCGGAGAAAGCTTTCAACAAAATTAAAGGCTTAATGCTCTTTACCTTGCTCTGGATAGCAATTGACGGTTCTGTTCTAGCGTTAATCGCCTATTTCGGGCTTGGCTTTTTTGTGGAAGCCTCGCACTTGCCCTTCTACCTAACTGGCTTATTCATTATGTTTTTAACACCTTTTATACTCCAAAGCGGTGCTTTCCTAAGGGGTTTTAAGCACGTCGTTATTGGTCGTGTCCCCGAATATATAATCCAGCCAATTTTATTTGTTGCTCTGATTGCCACACATATCATTTTGTCTGACGACCCCCTAACAATCGCCAAAACATTGGAGCTTCATTTAATTAGCGTTGCAATAACCCTGATTTTTAGCCTGCTTATTCTATTTAAATACCTACCCAGTGGTATTCTAAACTCCAAAGCGAAATATGATGTCCTGAACTGGTTCAAAAGCGCCCTGCCCCTTATCTTTTTCATTGGTATGATTGTCGTTAATTCGCATATTGATATTTTAATGGTTGGTGCCCTCGCCAGTGAACAAGAAGCAGGCTTTTACCGTACAGCATCGCGCTTAGCGGGCTTTATACCCTTCTTCCTCTTTGCCACAAACAATGCCGTCGGACCCTATATCGCAAGCCTTCATAGCGAAGGAAAATCCAAACAATTACAAAAAATTCTAACGATGGTCGCAAGGTTAACGTTTTTCGCAACCCTACCCTTATTATTCATTTTACTCATAGTGCCCAACTTTACACTGTCCCTTTTATTTGGGTCTCAATATGGCGTAGCCGCAACAGCGTTGATTATTCTAGCAATCGCGAACTTCTTTAATGTTGCCATGGGGCAGGTGGGGCAAGTCATGGCGCTTACGGGGCATGAAAAATACACCGCTTATGCTGTCATTATCTCTGTGTTGTGTAATATCGGGCTAAATTACGTACTGGTGCCTCAATACGGCATTAACGGCGCGGCAATCGCGACAGGCGCTAGTATCATTATCTGGAACGCCCTACTGACCTATTGGACGCAACGCAAAACAGGATATGTCTGCCACATTTTTGGTAAACGTAGCTAGTCTTCTGCGACACCCCAATGTTTAAACTCTCTACCCAGTAACGCTTCAAGTTTTTTGGTGTCTTCAAAATAACGTGCCGTCCATTTTTTAATGTCGTCATCGCTTAACGCAGGAATTGCATATTTTGCCTTACCAAATATCTGTCTTGTCAGTCCCATTTTTTTCAAAAATATCGCGATAAAATCAAGGTCATGTTTTCTTAAAAACAACCGTGTCTTTTGCGCGAAACTTGCAAGCCATTTAAACCTTGGGGCATCACGTGCACCGCCAACACGTTGCGATGCAATTGTCAGATTAAATGCGTTCGGATTAATGTTTAAAAAACTTCCTATATTTCTAAATAGATGGTTTACGCCAGCTTCTTCTTTGAAGATATCCTCAGACACTAAAACTAAAAATCTATCCTTTGAAAACTCACTAAACCAACGTGTCAGTTGCTCCGCATAAAGACCACGTTTAAACGCATGTTCATGGTTCTCCATAAAGTCATTAAAATCTTCGTATTTTTGTCCGTCACCACTTTGAAAATTCATCTGATAGTGAGAGTATGCACGCCTTACAGGGTCACGTAACATCACCACAAACTTTGCATCAGGCAAGGCCTCTTTCACTCGTGGTAACACATCTTCGAAGTAAATATATTCGGGCGTAAATTCGCCAATCGCTTTAAA
>JAMASZ010000363.1 GCA_023301585.1 Alphaproteobacteria bacterium
TAAAGAGGAAGCGAAGCGCTTGCTTCACAAGCACCGTATTGAAAAATTACTGGTTGTTGACGATGAAGAGAAATGTACTGGTCTTGTGACTGTTAAGGATATTGAAAAAGCGCGCGCGTTTCCGAATGCGTGTAAAGATGACCAAGATCGTTTGCGCGTTGGTGCAGCGATTGGAACTGGTCCTACAAATTTTGCCCGTGCAGAGAAGTTAGCCGAAGCGGAAATTGATGTGATTGTTGTTGATACAGCTCATGGACATTCTAAGGGCGTTTTAGAAATGGTCGCAAAAATTAAGAAAATGACAGGCGACAAGGTTCAAATTATAGCTGGTAATATTGCAACTGGTGATGCGGCGAAAGCCTTGATTGAAGCGGGTGCAGATGCTGTTAAAGTTGGTATTGGTCCGGGGTCAATTTGTACAACACGTGTTGTTGCTGGTGTTGGTGTTCCACAATTAACGGCGATTATGAATGTTGCTGAAGTGGCAAAGAAAAAGGGTATTCCTGTTATTGCCGATGGCGGTATCAAATATTCTGGTGATTTTGCTAAGGCAATCGCCGCTGGTGCAGATTGCGCGATGATGGGCTCAGCCTTTGCAGGGACAGATGAAGCACCGGGTGAGATGATTTTATATCAGGGGCGTTCTTACAAGTCATATCGTGGTATGGGTTCTGTCGGCGCCATGGTTAAAGGGTCGGCGGATAGATATTTCCAAGGGAATGTTGCAGAGAGCAATAAGTTAGTTCCTGAAGGGATTGAGGGACGCGTACCTTATAAAGGACCAGTAGGGAATGTTATTCACCAGATGGTTGGTGGATTGCGTGCTTCGATGGGCTACACTGGTAGCGCGACAGTTGAAGATATGAAAGAAAAAGCACAGTTTGTTCGTATGACAGGCGCTGGTTTCAAAGAAAGCCATGCGCATAATATTACTATTACGCGCGAAGCTCCTAATTATCGTACTGAAAGTTAAAGGCTAGCTTTAATTTCCTGAAACGGCATCTCCGATTTCATCGCCTACTTCTTCGATGCTCTCAGCGGCTTGTTCCGCTGGCGTATCTTGGTTTGCTTGGTAGAGCATAATTCCTGCGATTGCTATTAAAACAACCGCGATGATTGTCAATAATCCTGTATTTCCTTTTCCGTCACTCATAATATTTCCCTTTAAAGCGTTATAATCATTGATACAACGTCCATACCGCTGTAAAAGTTCCTTACTATGAGCATTATCATTAAAAACGCCGTTGAGGGCGATATACCAGATTTAGCGCGTATTCACTTGGCTAGTAAATTAGCGGCGGAAGCGGGCATTGTTGATTCTGAGTTTCTAAATGCAAAGACAATTGAAGAATACGAAGAAAAATGGGTTGGCTTTTATGCTGATGAAGACTCAACCAAGGCACTTATATATGATGGTAAGACAGCTGTTGGGTTTGTAAGTTTTGGACCGTTGCGAACACCGCCTGCTGGCATGTCAAAAATTAGACCGTTATACTCCTCTGAGATTTTTGCCATTTATGTTGGGCCTGAATACTTTGATAAAGCGTATGGAAAGAAGCTTTTGCAATATGCGGTTACGCAATTAAAAGAACAAAAGCATAAGTCACTTTGTTTGTGGGCGCTGGATAAGAATAAACGCGCTTGTGGTTTTTACGAGAAGATGGGTGGGCAACGTGTGGGAAAACAGATTGTTGAGATGGGTCCTAGTAAAGTTAAAGAGGCTTGTTATGGTTGGCGTAACATAGATGAGATTATGAACAAATGAATTTAGGAATTCTATATCCATTGATGATTATTGGTTTGGGGGCGATTATGTCGTTTCAGCCGTTGGTTAATGTACAGTTGGCGAAACATGTTAGTTCTCCAATTTGGGTTTCTTTCGTCTCGTTTGTTGTAGGCGCCGTTATTCTTTTGGTTGTCGGTTTAGCGATGAATAACGGTAAGTTCATGGAAGTTGAAATTAAAGCGTTAAAATGGTGGATGATTTTAAGTGGTTTTTTAGGTGCCACTTATGTAACAGCCGCCATATATTTCGTGCCTGTTGTTGGTGTGGCGACAATGACGTCATTAACAGTGGCAGGGTCGTTTGCAACGGCGGCATTTTTAAGTCATTACGGAATTTTAGCGGATGCTCCGCATCCAATTAGTCTACAAAAAGCGATCGGGATGGTTATGTTAGCCGTCAGCGTCGTGGTCATAGTGAAAGCAAAATAAAATGAGACAGGGCGCACGTATACAATCTTCAATCGATATCCTAGAACGCATTAGGGATAGTCGAATTCCCATGGATAATACTATCCGTGATTTCATGCATTTTAAACGCTTTATAGGGTCAAAAGACCGCGCGGCGATTGTTGAGCTGGTTTATGGCACTGTGCGTGCGCAAGCGCGCCTAGGCTGGTGGTTAGAGAAGGCAAAGCTGCCAGATACACCGCGTTCGCGTGTTATTGCGCAGCTTATGTTGCAGGAAGATGGCCTATCACCGCATAACGTAAATATTCGTTTTACAGGTGAGAAGTATCAGCCGGATGTTTTAGACGATGCCGAAAAAGCCGCATTAGAA